>WFTT01000109.1 GCA_015485335.1 Robiginitomaculum sp. | reverse complement strand
GTTATCGGGCCGATATTGATCCGCACAAGGTCAATCTGGGCCATCTGGTTTATGTACAGGTCAAACTGGAAAGCACGGCGCGGGAAACGTTGGACAAGTTTAATATGGCGGTGCGCCAGGTGCCCGAAATCCTGACCTGCCATATGATGTCCGGCGGCTATGATTATCTGTTGAAAATCCGCAGCAAGGATGTCAGCGCCTATCGGGCTTTATTGGGTGATGTCATCTCGTATTTGCCGGGTGTGCAGCAAACCTCGACCTTTCCAGTGCTGGAGGAGGTCAAAGACACCACCCAATTGGTCATTGATCCGGCGGTTACTCAGGGGACGCAGTGATGGACCGGGCAGGTCACCCCACCGGTCTTATTCGGCGGGCTTGAAGGGCATGGCCTCGTCTTCGACATAAATAAAGGTGCCCAGAAAATAGAGAAAGATAATCACCACGGCGACCATGCTCCACATGAAATAGATGGAGACTGTGAACAGCGATGGTTCCCAAAACCAGCCGGTCAGGCCAATGGCGGTCATGATCATCATGACAATATAGCCGGAAATCACAAATTTTGTGGTGACGGGGGTTGGCATATCTCTGATTTTCCGCCGCCGGTTCAGATAGTGCAGCATATAACAAAACGGGATCAGAATGATCAGATAGCTGGTGGTGCGCCAAACCATGGGATCGCCCGGGTAAAGGTTGTGCAACATGGCCGGGATTAACAGCATGATGACGTGCAAAAGGCCGGTTTCCACAAAAAACCGGAACAACAGATATTGCATGGAGGTCAGGGGCGTTCCAAAAGATTGTCGCAGCGTGGCAACGATGGTGGCAAAGGCGACAAAGGCAATATAGGTCTGCAAAAGCAGCGTTATGAAATCTATGTTTTCTATCATGATTTTTCACTCGAAATGCACATGGCCGGATTGCCGACACTGGGAAAAATCTACTGGTGCTCATGAAAAGCACCAGTAGAGGTGACAAAGCCTGCTATTGTAGAGGGGCGTTTGAGGCTTCGAGTTTGGGAACCGACCCCTTGACCGCGTGATAGGCGGTCAAGTCGGAATCTTCGATTTGTGCGATGACCTTGCCCATAACCTCAGTAACGCATTTGTTGATATATACGCCTTTCTGATCAATGGGAGAGAGGCGGTCTTCAACCCGGCGGTCTTCCCGTTTGCAATACTTCATCGCCTGGGTTTCCATGGCGGCATAGCTGGCTTCCACCGATTTTCCCTCGATGCGCTTGATCTTCACCGTAAAGGTATCCTCGGCCGAGGCCGTCCCGGCCAGGGTCAGCAATGCCAGGGTGGTCAAGGCGGTTTTTCTGCAAAGGCGGCCAAAATTCATATAGGTTTTCATGATAATCTCCGTATCAAATTGCGCTTATGAAAGGTGAGGATTGCCCAGGGGTTTGCCCTGTGTTCACCTCGCCCCCCGGTCCGATCATTCGGGTTGCAGAGGCATCGCAGGCAGGCTCAATGAAGTCCTGTCGGAGATTGGAGTTATTTCTTAGGGATTTCTTAGGGGGCCTGAACCCCAATGATTCATTGACTTTTTTCACCGGATTTGTGAAGAAGCAGGGGCAGTTTGTTGATGATTCAATAGGTGCACCTGTCTCTGGGGGGGCTAATGAACATCGGGCAGACGCATATAGATTTCGAAGCATTGCTGATCGAAGGTCCGGCGGGTCGTTTTTCTATTGAGCCAAAGGTGATGGATGTTTTTGCCCTTCTGGCGGAAAATCCAAACAATGTCGTCAGTCGTGAAACCCTGATCGACAAAGTCTGGGGCGTGGAACATGGCGGTGACGAGCGCCTGTCCCGGGCCATTTCCATCCTGCGCAAGGCGCTGGGCGATATTCGGGGACAGCACAGCCATATCGAAACGATTCCGCGAAAGGGATATCGTTTCATTGCCGAGCGGGATCATGAATCGAACGGACAAGATGCGCCCCCAGCCACCAGAACTGAGGGGGCAGAAACGGTCAAAAATATCCTTCCCGCCACGCGGTCAGCCACACCGGTGGTGCCGTTGCCCAAACCGTCTGCAGCCTATAAAAAGCGCAAACGTTTTGGCTTGGGGGCTTTGGCCGCCATTATCCTGATCGGTATTGCCATGTTCGGAATCCGAGCTGGCTACTTTGACAAAGCGCCCCAAAAAGCATCGCAAATCAGTCGCCTGGAAGCCGGGCTGGAACATGTTAAGCACTATATGCAGGACAATGCCATTGTGCAGGCGCAGACCCTTTTTTCCGGCGTTCTTGCCGACAATCCTGACCACGCCGCGGCCCAGGCCGGACTGGCGCTGGCCTTGCTGCGCGAATATGCCTATCTGGAAACAGATCCGGCGATCTTGCACCGCGCCAAGGCAACGGCCGAGCTTTCTTTAAGCCTTGCCCCCCAATTGGCCTTGGCCAACATTGCCGTTGGCTGGGCCGCTGGATATGAGGGCGAGTTTGACAAGGCGCTGAAGGCCTATGACCGTGCCGATATTCTGGACCCCGATAATCTGTTCACACTGGTGGGCAGGGTGACCACCTTTCAAAAACAGAATATGCACCAACAGGCGCGTGAAACCCTGGAACGGGCGATTTCCCTCTATCCGGACTATGCCTTTTTTCATTCTTTATTAGGGCACCAATTGATGAAAGAGGGGGCGTTTGTTCAAGGAGAAGCTTCGTTCCGACAGGCGATCGCCCTGGAAAACAATGTTCCGCGCTTTTATTCGCAACTGGCAGAATCCCTGCATCGCCAATCGCGAACCCCCGAGGCCATCAAGGTCATACAGGATGGTTTGAAAATCAGGGAAGACGGGGCGCTTTATAATAATCTTGGCGCCTATCTGTCTGATCAGGGCCATTATGAACTGGCGGTGCAGGCCATTGAGAACGCCATTCAAAAAGGCAATTCCTATGGTTATTTGTTCTGGGCAAATCTTGGCTCACTGTACAGTTATATACCATCGCGCCAGGAAGAGGCGAATGCCGCCTTTGACAGGGCCATACAGTTGCTGCAGGCCAAAATGGATCTGGTCAACGGCAAAGATCCGATCTTACAACACCGGGCCGCGTTTTACCTGGCCAAGCGTGGCAAATTTGACCTTGCCAGAGAGGCCATGGCGCGGGTGCACTTTGATGGACCCATGCCCGCGTTCGAGCTGTACCGCGCCGGCTGTATCTATGAAATCATGGGCGAGCGGGACCAGGCCCTTACTCAGTTGGAGGCCGCCGTAAAAGCAGGGTTTCCATTGCATTATATTGCTGAAGAGCCAGAGTTAAGAAAACTGCGCCAGGATCCCAACTATCACCGGCTTTATGCCCGCCTGAGCGCAAACCCGTAATCCGCGTAATGACCGGGGGCTTTTGATAATGCGCCCTGACCCACAGATTATCATGGTTGACAGTTTGCCAAGGCTCATGGCGCTGGGGATATTCAGACTGCTTGTGTCGGTGAAATGGTGCGCCCACAAGGACTCGAACCTTGGACCCGCTGATTAAGAGTCAGAATTATACGGAATTCACAGATTACCATACATTCCCTAATTACACCCTATCATGCTGTTATTATGAGATAAACCTTGTGCATACTGTGCCTTTCATTACCAATATTTTGCATAGAACAGAATGTTTGGTGGTTGCTAGGTGGTTGCTACTTGCTCTGCGTATCTGGTTAGGTGATGTCAGAATGAAGCTTACAAAAAGGTTGGTTGAGGCATTGGAATGCGATGCAGATAAGCCAATATATGTCTGGGATGCATCCTTACCCGGCTTTGCCGTGAAGGTTCTGCCATCTGGCACAAAGAGATATCTGGTCAAGTATCGTACGCAAGGTGGAGGCCGCAGTGCTGGGCAAAGGTGGTTGGTGATCGGTACCCATGGCAGATCACCTTAGAACAAGCTCGTAAACAGGCTCAGCAGGTGTTCGCTGCGGTTACAAGAAGAGAAGACCCGCAAGCGGAGCGCTTTAAACTACGTAGTGCCCCCACATTGGCAGATGTATGGATAAGGTTTGCGGATGAAGAGTTGAGGCTAAAGAAGCCTGGCACCGTTCGGGACTATGTTTCTATGTGGGAGAACCACCTGGCACCAAAGCTGGGTAAGATGTGGGTTGAGGAGCTTTCACGCCGTGATGTTGATGCCCTGCATAAGGCATTTAAAATTACGCCTTACCGGGCTAATCGGGTGTTGGCACTATTATCACGCTTGATGATTTTAACTGAAGCCTGGGAATGGCGACAACAGGGCAGCAATCCTTGCCGGTATATCAAAAAGTTCAAAGAAACCCCAAGAGAGCGGTATTTAAGCAAAGACGAGTTATACCGACTGGGCGAAGCCATGCGGACGCTAATTGAAACCGGGAGTATCTGGCCCGACATGGCCAATGCCATAATGCTGCTCTTGCTAACCGGGGCACGCAAGAACGAAATTCTGACATGTGAGTGGGAATGGGTGCAATGGGATCAATGCGTTATTTTTCTACCCGACAGCAAAACCGGTAAGAAGCAATTGTACCTGAGCGCCCCGGCAATTCGGATATTGGCCCTTCAAAAAGACAATACACGAGACCCAGACAGCAAATACGTGTTTCCGGGACGTCATAAAGCATCAAACCTGATTAACCTGTCAAAGCCATGGAAGCGCATACAGAAGCAAGCTGGGCTGGAAGGCGTCAGGCTGCATGACCTGCGCCATACGGCTGCCAGTATTGCTGTGGGGCAGGGAGTGGGGCTACCCATCGTTGGGCGGCTATTAGGGCATTCTCAAGCCCAGACCACCCACAGGTACGCCCATGTTGATACAGATCCAGCCCTGAAAGCGGCTAACACCATTGGGGAGATAATAGATCATGCTTTGGGGTGATGTACCCCTAGATTTGTAGGCAATGTAGTCTCTATGGCTCAACCGGCACTTTGCGCCAGATACCAATCCCGTGAAATGGTCAGCATTTCCTGCATTTGTTGACCGGCCTTTTCCGCCTCTTTATGGCGTAAGTGGTCTAACAAATTCTGGTGCAGGGGAATGACGTCAAAAAATGTATCGGCTCTGTTTATGTCGGCTCGGTAAGGCGCAACATGCAAAGGACCAACCCGCAACCAGAGTCGTTCTATGGCTCTAAGCAGATAGGGGGAATCAGCGGCGCGATAAATGCTGAAATGAAAATCAGAATTTACTCTCAGCCCCTCTTCTGCATCTCTGTCTTTTGTGGCTTTTTCCAGTTTTTCCAATAATACCCAAAGATGGTCGACTATATCTTCGGATATTAAAGCGGCAGCTTTTTCAACGACAAAGCATTCGATTAGAATGCGGGCCTCAAAAATCCTCGCAATGTCTTTCGGCCCTGATTTGGGAACCCGTACAGACTTATTTGGAAGAAACTCCAGAGCGCCTTGGGTGGCGAGCTGTTGCACCGCTTCGCGCACCGGGCTGAGGCCCAGTCCCATGCCTTCGGCAAGATTGCGGACGGTAATGGTTTCTCCAATAGCCAAATGACCCAACAGCAAGGCTTTGCGCACTTCCTGATAAGCCAGCTCTCGCTGTGTACCCGCTCTGATTTTATTTACTTTTATAGTGGTTGTGGCCATCAGTTATCAGATGCTTATCATTTGTAATTGTTCCAGCATGCTCAACAGTTGAGATCAAATGTCAAGAATTCTTGAGGCGTATTCGTTTGGATTAGCGGGGCACCATAGAAGCCGGAGCCATTACCAAAACCATAGAGCGCACCTCTTTTGATCGATTCGGGGTAAACAAAATTTTCTCAGTGTTCTTGCGGGGCACTATAGCGAATGACTGTAAAATATGCAATTTTATAATTTATAAAATAGTTGTATAATGTTTTCTATCTGCTAACCTCAACGGGTTGGTTGGGGTGTTTATGCGCTTTTTATGTCTCTCGGATCTGCGCAAATAAAAGCCTATCTGTGTATTTAAACTGGCCGCTGTTTTGGAAAGAAAATGATCAATGGATTCAAGGTAAAATGAGTAAGAGGAAGGTAATATTAACGTGCGCGGTTACCGGCAATGCCCCGGTTAATCCAAAATATCCGTTCGACTATCCTGTTACGCCAAAGCAAATTTGCGAAACGGTGATTGAATCAGCCAGAGCGGGGGCATCGATCGCGCATATTCATGTGCGTGACCCGGAAACTGGTGATGGCAGCCGGGATCCGGCGCTGTTTAAAGAGACCGTTGATCGGATTCGCGATAGCGGCGTAGATATTGTTTTAAATTTGACGGCGGGCATGGGGGCGCTGTTCCTTCCTGATCCCGAAGATGAGGGGCATGCTTTACCAGAAAGCGATATGCTGAATGCCGTCGATCGGCTGGAGCATGTTAAAGACAGCCTGCCTGAAATCGCTTCTTTGGATATTACCACGGGTAATCAGGAGGAGGGGCCGTTTGAATTTGTGTACATGAACACGACCAGAACTCTTAGAAAAATGGCCAAGCTGTTTCAGGAATATGGTGTTAAGCCGGAGTTGGAGGCATTTCAGGCCGGGGACGTGCTGTTTGGCAACCAGCTAATCAAAGAGGGGCTGGTGGATGGTACGCCGATGTTTCAGTTTGTGCTGGGGGTAAAGTGGGCTTCGCCGGCGACGCCGGACACGATGATTTATCTTAAAAATCTGCTGCCAGATGGGGTGCAATGGAGCGGGTTTGGTCTGGGACGACTGCAAATGCCAATGGTGGCTCAATCGGTATTGTTGGGCGGCAATGTTCGGGTGGGACTGGAAGATAATCTTTATATGGAGCGCGGCGTTTTTGCTACCAATGGGGCACTGACCGAGAGAGCTTATTCTATAATAGAAAATCTTGGAGATGCGGTGGCCACCCCCGCCGAGGCCCGTGAAATTCTTGGCCTTCGGACATAAGGGCGAGGCAAGGGTATGTTGAGCGGTCTAGGACGTTAGCATGTTGGTTGCGGGCGCACGGCTATGGATGGATGATGGGGTATAATGATGTCGAAGCGAGTGCTGATTACCGCTGGAGCTGCGGGTATTGGCTTGGCCATTGCGAAATGTTTTCAGGCACAAGGCGATCAGGTTTTTATCTGTGACATATCGCAAACAGCACTGGATGAAGCCGTCCAGGAAAACCCCAATATCAAGGGAATAGTTGCCAATGTTGGGGATGCTGCTGAGGTTGCAGGCTTTGTAGAGGCCGCCGTAAGGGAAATGGGCGGGGTAGATGTTCTGGTCAACAATGCAGGCATTGGCGGTCCGCGAGCGTTGGTGGAAGATGTCAGCTACACAGATTGGGAAGAAACCATCCGTGTGAATCTGAGCGGAATGTTCTATTGCATCAAAAATGTTGTCCCGCTGATGAAAGCTCAACGCAGTGGATGCATCATCAATATTTCCACAGGTTCCACCCGTACCGGTTTGCCGAGCCGTATGCCTTATGTGGTTTCCAAAGCCGGCGTCAATGGGCTGACCCATACATTGGCGCGCGAGGTGGGGCCATTTAACATACGGTGTAATGCCATCTTGCCGGGGGCGGTTCAGGGCGCGCGTGGCGATCGAGTGATCGCTGGGGTGGCCGCCGATAAGGGAATGTCGCTGGAAGAGGCCAAGGCGGAGTGCCTGCAATACGTATCCATGCGGACGGACATTGACCCCAGCGAGATTGGCGAATTTGCCTGTTTTCTGGCTTCAGATAACGCCAGGCACGTCACTGGCCAGTTTGTCGGGGTTTGTGGCAATGTGGAATGGGAAGAATAAAATGAACATAGTTTTTTTCACCCATGAGCCAAAAAAACATCACAAGGCGGCGGAATAACATGGCGGCTCCACGTCCAAATAAATATGCAGCATTGGCCGGTTTCAAAGTGGGCATTTTGATGCTGGAAACAGAGCATGTCTTGTTGCCTGGCAATGTCCAAAATGCCAGCAGCTTTCCCTTTCCGGTATTGTACCAGACAGTCGAGGGCTTGAATTTTCCGCAACTGGCCAGTGGGGATCCATCGGGGGATGCGCCCATAAAGGTAGCGGTATTAAAGCTGCAATCAATGGGGGTTAGCGTTATTGTCGGGGCCTGTGGCTCTTTTGCCAACTGGCAGAGCCGGATTGCTCAATATGCTGAGGTGCCTGTATATGCTTCGATAATGGCGCAAGTACCCTTTGTACTGGCTGGATTGCCCTATCATCAAAAACTGGGCGTGGTGTTCGCCACCAAGTCGGCCTGTACCCCCAGAGTGTTTGAAGAGTGCAACATAACGGCACCGGAACGTCTGGTCATTTTGGGCGCAGAAGATGTTCCGTCTTTTAACGCATTTTACGAGAACGGGAGTCCCAAAGTGAGGGCTGCGTTTAGAAAAGAGTTTGTTCAATTTCTCGTACAGGAAAAAGCAAGGCATCCGGAAATCGGGGCCTGGCTTTTTCAATGCAGTGAATTGCCCGTTTATGCCGCCGAGGTGCAACAGGCCACTGGCTTGCCTGTTTATGACCAAAGCCTGTTGATCGAGCATTTGCATGGCACCGTAAACCGTAGGCCGTATTTGTGATGGTGCACCAACCATAAAGGTGTGATTGAGGTGTAGAGGGCGGCAATGTGTGTGGTTGAAACAATAAGTGGTTTTGGAATTTAGAACTAGAGAATAGTGAGGCAGACCCATGAGTACGCAATTAGTAGATGGCACATATGACCCCGCATTTTCACCGATGGTTGAAGCCATGGAAAAATGGTTGTCACAGGATGAGGAATACGGCGGTGCCATCAGCATGGTGCATGAAGGTAAAACGGTTGTTGATCTGTGGGGTGGCTATAAGGACAAAGAGCGCACACAAAAATGGCAAAAGGAAACAGTCGTTTGCATGATGTCAGTGGCCAAGGGGTTTGGCAGTTTATGCGTGTTGGCGCTGGCTGATCGTGGGCTGTTGGACCTGGATAAACCCGTGGCGAAATATTGGCCAGCGTTTGGGAAAAACGGCAAAGACAAGGTGCTGGTCAGGCACGTTTTATCGCACCTTGCAGGCATCCCCTTTCTTGATCATGCGCCCGAAAAGGCGGGCATGGATATCGAAGCCATTTTTAAGGCCATGGAAGATCAGGAACCCGTTTGGACACCGGGCGTAACGCCGGGCTATCACACGTTTCTGCATGGGTATTTTTGTGCCGCTTTGGTGCAAAAAATCACCAATAAGGCTATTGCACAATTCTGGCGTGAAGATGTGGCCGGCCCGTTTGAGGCTGATTTCTATTTCAACTGCCCTGAGGATTTATGGGAAAGAGCCTCTCACCTCTTTATTGATGATGATGACCCTATGGTTGATTGGTCCCAGGACCTGGAAAACCCTATTGGGCGCTCGTGGCAGCATTTCCCGGCAAGAATACCACAAATCAATACAGCACCGGAGTGGCGTAATTGGGGTATCCCCAGCATAGGCTTTGGCAACGCCCGTGGTGTAGCCCGGCTGGCCGGAGCGCTGGCCAATGGGGGGACGGCCTTTGGTCATACGCTGGTATCTTCTGATATGGTTGATGGCATTACCCAGGTGCAATGGGATGATATAGATGCAACTTTGGGTGTGCCCATGCGCCATGGTCTTGGTTTTATCATGTCCAATGATGTTTTTCCGATGACGGGCGGTCCTCGTGCCTTTGGCACCATAGGACATGGCGGCGCGATGGCGGTTGCTGATCCGGATTTGAATATTGGGTTTGGCTTTTCCCCCAACCATGCCTCATCGGCCATGGGCGAAAATCCACATTTGGCCAATCTGTTAAAAGCGGCTTTGGATTGCCTTTAAACTAACAGAACACTGCGTAAGTTAAAGAATTGGGAGAGTCCGAGAATGCGTTTTGCGACCGATACCGGGGGGACGTTTACGGACCTGATTGTTGAGTATGATGATGGTCGCTGGGCGATGTACAAGGCGTCAACAACACCGGATGATCCGGTCGTTGGGGTTATTAATGCCTTGGCCAAAGCCGCCGACGATAATCAGTGCGACCTGACAGAGTTTGTTTCCAAAGGTGATGTCTTCATCCATGGCACCACCCATGCGATCAATGCCATCATCACAGGCAATACGGCCAAAACCGCCATTATGGTCACCAAAGGGCACCCGGATATTTTGTTGATGCGCGAAGGCGGGCGCAGCCAGCCTTTTAATCACACACTGCGCTATCCAGACCCCTATGTGCCCCGGGATTTGACCTTTGAGATTGATGAGCGGGTGAATTATGCGGGCGATATTCTTACCGCGCTGGATGAAAACAGCGTTATCACGGCGCTGGACGCGATCAAGAACACAGATGTAGAGGCCATTGCGGTCGCGCTTTTGTGGTCAATTTCCAATGGTGCCCATGAAGAACGCATAGGGGCCTTGATCGAGGCGCGATTGGGAAAGGATTTCCCCTACACGCTATCCCACCGGCTTAACCCGACTTTGCGGGAATATCGGCGGGCCTCTTCAACCAGTATTGATGCGTCGCTCAAGCCATTGATGGGGCGCTATCTGGATACACTGACCGACAGACTAAGCGCGGCGGGCTTTGCCGGGCATGTTTATGTGGTGTCTTCACAAGGCGGCATGATGGCCGCCCGCGATATGGCTGGCAAACCCATTCACGCCATTAATTCCGGCCCCTCTATGGCCCCCATTTCAGGGCGATATTATGCCAGCCGGGAAAACAAGGACCAAGCCGTCATTGTCGCCGATACCGGCGGCACAACCTATGATCTTAGTCTGGTTCGTGATGGACAAGTGCCCATGACCAGAGAGATGTGGGTGGGCGAGAAATACCTGGGCCATATGACCGGCTTTCCCTCTGTGGATGTGAAAAGCATCGGTGCCGGTGGGGGCTCCATCGCTTGGGTGGATGCCGGGGGTATGTTGCATGTGGGGCCGCAAAGTGCGGGCTCTACGCCTGGCCCGGCCTGTTATCAAAATGGGGGAATGGATCCCACTTTGACCGATGCCAGCCTAGTCCTGGGGTATTTGGACCCGGACTTCTTTTTAGGGGGTGCAATGGAAATCAGCGTGCCTTGCGCCCGCAATGCCATCGAGGAAAAAGTGGCAAAACCATTAGGCATCAGTATCGAGCAAGCCGCGTGGGACATTGTTGATCTGGCAACCGAGAATATGACCCAGGCCATAGTCGACATTACTGTTAATCAGGGTATTGATCCGGCCTCTGCAATTTTGATTGGTGGCGGCGGTGCGGCGGGGCTGAACTCTACCTTTATTGCCAAACGTCTTGGTTGCAAAAAACTGATCATTCCCGAGGTTGGGGCGGCGCTCAGTGCCGCTGGTGCCTTGCTTTCTGATCTAACCACAGAGCACAGAAAAACACATTTTGTCTCTACCGACAGCTTTGACATGCCCACAGTCAATGCCATTCTGGACGCATTGAAGGCAAAATGTATGGCGTTTGTTGAAGAGGCTGGGGACCAGGTAATCGATTATCAACTGACCTATAAGGCCGAGGCGCGTTATCCCAATCAGGTCTGGGAGATTGAAATCCCCTTTGCGGTTGAACAGTTTTCTTCTGCCCTTGATCTGGAGGCCATGAAACAGGTTTTCCACGAAAATCATAAACGCATTTTTGCCATTAATGATACAGATTCCGAGGTGGAAATTGTCACCTGGTCCGTGTCTGTGCGCTGCCGTATTTGCCAAAATACAATGGCAGGACGCCTATCCGGGGACGGCGTTGAAGAGGTGAAAGCCAACACGCGGAGCATTATTTTTGCAAATGAAGATCGCTATGAAGCCGATATTATCCGGTTCGAAGCGATGAAAGAAAACCAGACGTTCAATGGGCCTGCCATAGTTGAAAGCCCGTTCACTACGGTGGTGGTTGATCCCCAAACGCAATTTTCACGAACGCAAGATGGTAGCTTGATATTGGTGCCAACGCAGGAGACGACAAATGCATAAGCAAGGTGGAAAAGCAAATGGGGTGCAACTGGCCGTTCTCAATAGCCGGTTCGAAGGGGTTGCCAGTAAAATGTCCAACACCCTTTATCGCACGGGGCGTTCGGGGGTTCTCAATCGGGCGCGGGACTTTTCCTGCTGTATTGTTACCGCCGGCGGGGATTTGCTGACGGTATCGGAAAGCCTACCCATCCATGTGCTCTCCGGGCCGGATATGATGGCTAGATCAATGCTGGAATTCCACCCCGAAGTGAAAAAGGGGGACGCCTATGTAAACAACTCCCCCTATCACGGGTGCAGCCATGCGGCGGACCAAACGATTTTGGTCCCCGTGATGGATGATGAAGGCCGCCACCGTTTTACCGTACTAGCCAAGGCCCACCAGGCAGACATTGGCAATTCCGTGCCCACCACCTATCACGGCGAAGCCAAGGACGTTTACGAAGAAGGTGCCTTGATCTTTCCCAATGTGCAAATCCAGCGCGATTATCAGGATATAGACGATATTATTCGGATGTGCCGATTGCGTATTCGCGTGCCCGAACAATGGTATGGTGACTATCTGGCGGCTCTGGGAGCGGCCCGGATTGGTGAAAAAGAAATCATGATAATGGCCCGGGATGTTGGCTGGGATGCACTGGAGGAATTTTCCACCCAGTGGTTGGATTATTCAGAGCAAAGAATGATCAAGGCGCTGGCGGCACTTCCGGCGGGCTCTTCCACAAAAACCAGCACTCATGATCATTTTCCTGGCACCCCCGAAGGGGGCGTGCCCATAACCGTTCACGTCAATGTGGACCCGGAAAATAGTAAAGTGGTTGTCGATTTAACCGACAATATGGACTGTATGCCGTGCGGACTGAACCTCAGCGAAGCGTGTTCACGAACATCGGCAATGATTGGCATTTTTAATTCCATTGATCATACGGTGCCCAAAAACGGCGGAAGCTTTCGGTGTATTGATGTAAAATTGCGCCAAGGCTGTGTGGTTGGCATTCCCGATCACCCTTTCAGTTGTTCCGTGGCCACAACCAATATTGCCGACCGGGTTGCCAATGGAGTGCAAACAGCGATGGCTGAACTGGGCGAGCATATGGGCATGGCTGAGGCCGGGGCCGTCATTGCGCCCAATGCCGGTGTTGTTTCCGGTGTAGATCACCGCTCAGGAAAGGCTTATGTCAATCAGATATTCCTGGGCTTTACCGGCGGTGCGGCCAGCGCCTCAGAAGATTGCTGGCTAACCATCGGCCATGTTGGCAATGCCGGGCTTTGCTATCAGGACAGCGTGGAGATGGATGAGCTATACCAGCCTTTGCACGTCTATAAGCGGCATATCATACAAGATACCGAAGGGGCTGGGAAATTCAGAGGCGCCCCGTCTTTTTATTGTGAATTTGGCCCTGTAGGCAGTTCCTTTGAAATTGGCTATGTCAGCGATGGCAATACGAATGGGGCACAAGGGGTGCGCGGCGGATTATGTGGGGGTACCTCGGATCAATATCTTTTGAAAAAGGATGGTGCTCAGGAACCGTTGTCACCTTGCGCCCAGGTAGTGGTTCAGGCCGATGAACGGATTGTCGCTATCAGTACCGGTGGCGGCGGCTTTGGTGCCCCAAAAGAGCGCAGTATCGATCGTGTCGTCAAAGACTGCCGTGACGGCGTGATCTCCGTTGAACGCGCCAAAGCCATTTATGGTGTTGACGTTGATAAGACCGGAATGGTGGACGTCGCCGCCACCGATAAAATGAGGGCGGGCGATTAAATAGTGCCCAGAGGCTTTACAGCTTCATACCCGCAGATACGCCCTCGTCCATTACCAATACCGATCCATACATAGGGCTGGCCTCGTCAGAGACCAGGAACAAGACCCCCGCCGCAATATCTCTGGCGTTCGAGAAGGTCTGGTTGCTGGGGGTTAAATCGCTCATGCTTTTAAGAACAGGCTTGTACTCTTCTTTGGTGCGCAGGTCTTCATTCATGGGGGTTTTGGTGTTGCCCGGGGCAATAGCATTGACGTTAATATTATGGGGGGCAAGTTCAATCGCCAGCGATTTGGTGAACATAATGACTGCCGCTTTGGTGGCCGAATAGACGGAAAAGCTAGGGGTGCCGGTTAGGCCGGCAACCGACGAGAAATTTACAATCTTGCCGCCGCCACTTTTTTGCATGTGAGGCACAACTGCATTAATGGTGTTGATGACGCCGTGCAGGTTCACATCAATCATCTGATGAACGATGTCTTCCGGCATATCACCGGCAGGCGTTGGCAAAAATATGCCTGCCGCATTGATCAGCACGTCCAGGCGCTGAAAGTCTTCAATAACCGCTGAAATCAGATCATTGACAGAATGCAGATCGCCAACATTGGCAGTATATGCTTTGGCCTTGCCACTCGCTTTTTGAATATCGTCAACGACGTTTTGTGCTTTGGACAGGCTGTGGCTGGCCACCACGGCAACCTGATATCCTTTTTCGGCCAGCATGAGGGCGACATAACGGCCAATACCCGATGAGCCGCCGGTGACTAAGGCTGTTTTACTGGTGTTCATAATTTTCCCTGTGCATGCGTTTGTTGAATAAATAGGTGTTGGATCAAGCACCAGATTGTGTGGGTACCATCATAAATCCCTGAAGGCTGCCCAGCATTGTATCCGTTAAAGGACGGGCGCGCCGGGCCTTGAGATCAAAATAAACCGTTTTGCCATATAAGGTGGCGGCAATTTTGTTCGTCGATTTATTTCTCATTTCATAATAAGTTTCTATGGAGCTATTTCCGGTTTTTGTAATGCCACCAAAAATTTCAATATAAGAGCCGGCATGGACTTCGCTTTTGTATTCGATGACGTGGCGAACATCTGCCCAGCCAAAGTGCCGCCATTCATCAGACATGGGGTTCCACCCTGTGGCCTCAGCGATCAGTTGGTAGGACGCTTCATCAAACATGCCCATATATTCCTTGGTGCAAAAATGCCCCATCGAGTCGCAATGCCACGGATGAACGACGGCTTTATAAAGTGAGTGCATAGTGTACCAATTTTCCTTTTATCTGACCTTAGATGGTCTGGCTCTGACGAGATGATCATTTTAAAAGGCAGAGTATCAAAAAAAATGCGATATCACAAATTTTATAAATTATAAAACTTGCGCCTATCTATATGTGCAGACATACTGACATCAGGCACTGGCTAATGAGAATGGCAGCGTGGCAGTGGACACTCCATTGGTCTCGTCGTTTTCATTGATTGGCTTGTATATTTAGAATTTACGATGACAGAGCATGGGGAGAATATCATGGGTGGCTTTGACTTAGAGAGGCTGGAACGCCTACGCGCAGTGATTCAAAATGATATAGAGCGCGGCGAATATTTTGGCGCCGCTATAGCGGTGGGACGTGCCGGTGAATTGGCGCTATGCGAAGCCTTTGGTTGCCATGACGCCAAGCAGGAAGAGAAGGTAACGCTCGATTCAGTTTTCCCGCTAATGTCCATATCAAAGACATTTACGGCTGTAGTGGTGCTGGCCCATGTGGAGCGCGGGGATTTTCTGCTGACCACCAAAGTCTCAGAAATTATTCCAGAATTTGCGGTCAATGGGAAATCTGCCGTAACCGTTTCGCAATTGCTTTCTCATACCAGCGGGTTGGGCAATGACCCGGTTTCTGGGGGTAAATTATCCGATCCAGAGGCCGTGCTTGCCCAAATCTGTAATGCGCCGCTTTCGGCAACGCCCGGGCATTTTAATTATAGCGGTGAAACCGGCTATTTTATTCTGGCAGAAATCATGAAGCGCCTGGACCGTTCGGGGCGTTCGTATAGCGAAATCATGGATGATACGCTGTTTCGGCCACTCAAAATGTCAAATACGGCCATCATGACAACACCAGAGCTGAGACCCCGGCGGATTCCCGTTGCGGTGGTCGATGGGCTGACTGGTGTGTTCTCGGAAGAGCAGATTTTGGGGATCGATGCAGCTTTGGCGCAGGGGCATATCGCGCCGGGGGCGTCCGGGGTGAGCACGGTTCAGGATGTTAACCGCTTTGTGCAAATGCTGCTTAACAAGGGAAGCCTGGAGGGGACAAGAATATTGTCTCCTGCCATGGTGAAATTTGCATCCAGGATTCATACCGGCGATGATATTTTTGGCCTGCTGGAGCATGGTTACACCTTTGCCGGATGGCCGCAATTGCGGGCAAATTACGGTCTGGGGATACAAATGCGTGGTCCCGTAGCCTTTCAGCCCTCCTATCATGGAACGCTGGCTTCGCCAGAATCCTTTGGTCATAAGGGGGCCGGGCTAACCTGTTTTTGGGCAGACCCGGTTACGGATGTATCTTTCGTTTGTCTGACCACTGGGTTTTTAGAGGAAATGCAAAGCATAAAGCGGTGGCAAAAGCTCGCTGATATCGTCCACGCCGCCATCGTTGATTAGCCTTAAACGTTAAAGCAATCTGCGATGTGATCGCGCCGTTCAGCAGACATCCCTTCCCTTCTCATGCGGGAAGGGCTGTCTGCTGCGGCTATTCAGAAAACACCCTTTTCATTTATTTTGATAATGCAAGTCTGGCCTGTAATGGCGAGAGTTATGCGTTTTGCGACCATATTTTAAGGTGGCCGAACGTAACTCAGGAGTTATATGTATGACTAAAAATTATATTTTATATTTTATAAAATAGTTGATTTTCCCAAAAAGTCCTTTAGGATGCAATGGTCGAGAATTAGGCGGTGATCCTGACAATCTCAGGAGAGGGGGGCGTTGTAACCCTCCATAGGTAAGCAACGAGCGTATCTATGCTGTGATAACGTATTGGTGCCATGCTGTCTCTTATACACATCTGACGCT
>WFTT01000108.1 GCA_015485335.1 Robiginitomaculum sp. | reverse complement strand
GACGCTAAACTGGATAGAGAACGGGTTAACAGGTTTAGGCGCGGAGCAGTATCGTGAAATATCTGGTTACCGGCGGTGCTGGCTTTATTGGCTCGGCGGCGGTGCGCCATCTGGTCAAGGCCGGGCACCATGTTTTGAACATTGACAAGCTGACCTATGCCGGCGATCCGCGCAC
This sequence comes from Robiginitomaculum sp., assembly GCA_015485335.1. Classification (GTDB taxonomy): domain Bacteria; phylum Pseudomonadota; class Alphaproteobacteria; order Caulobacterales; family Maricaulaceae; genus Robiginitomaculum_B. The sequence goes on along the minus strand of WFTT01000108.1, from coordinate 22,265 downwards.
CATTGCGGAAATCGCCAACGCGCCGGGATACACGTTTTTACGCGCCGATATTGCCGATGCCGAGGCCATGGGCCGGGCGTTTATGGATTTTGCCCCGGATGTAGTGTTGCATCTGGCCGCGGAAAGCCATGTGGACCGCTCGATCGATGGGCCGGGCGCCTTTATCGACACCAATATTCGCGGCACCTTTGTGTTGCTGGATGCGGCTCTGCAATACTGGAAATCATTGCCGCCTGAGACCAGGGAAAACTTTCGCTTTCTGACCGTTTCCACCGACGAGGTTTATGGCTCATTAGGCGCCTCTGGCAGTTTTAGTGAAACCACCCCTTATCAGCCAAATTCACCTTATGCCGCCAGCAAGGCCTCAGCCGACCATCTGACCCGCGCCTGGTGCGAAACCTTTGATTTACCGACCATAATCACCAATTGTTCCAACAATTACGGCCCCTTTCAAAACGCCGAAAAGTTCCTGCCCACCATTATTCGCAATGCCCTGATTGATCAGCCTATTCCCATTTATGGCCGCGGCGAAAATGTGCGCGACTGGCTTTATGTGGATGATCACGTATCCGCGCTGATCACCATTGCCGAGCGCGGCAAGGTGGGCGAAAAATATAATGTGGGCGGCAATGCCGAGGTTTCCAATCTGGATCTGGCCAACACGATTTGCGCCATTTTGGATGAAATGCGCCCCCGCGCCGATGGCAAACCTTATGCAGAGCAGTTGCGCTTTACCAAGGATCGCCCCGGGCATGATTTTCGCTATGCCATTGATGCCACCAAGATCAAGGCCGACCTTGGCTGGGAGCCATCCCTGACTTTCTCTCAAGGCATGCGAAAAATGGTAAAATGGTACCTTGATAACCAGAGCTGGTGGCGCGAAGGTGCGGAAAACATAAAGCGCCTGGGGCTGGGCGACGAAAAACAATAAGGGGACACGATACTGGTAATGGGAAAATCCTGGAAAACCATCATACTGGCAGGCGGCACCGGCAGCCGCCTTTATCCGTTGACCCATGCGGTCAACAAACATTTGCTGCCCATTTATGACAAGCCGATGATCTATTACCCCTTAAGCATTATGATGCTGGTGGGAATGAGAGATTTTATCATGATTTCCTCGCCCGATGCCTTGCCCCAATTGGAACGCCTGTTGGGTGATGGCAGTCAGTGGGGGGTGAAATTCACCTATCGGGCACAGGAAAAACCGGGGGGGATCGCCCAGTGTTTTGATATTGCCGCCGATGATATTGAAGGCGCGAACGTGGCCCTGATCCTGGGCGATAATATTTTCTATGGCAGCGGCCTGCCTGAGCATATCTCTGCCGCGATAGAGCATGACGGCGCCACCATTTTTGGTTATGAAGTGGCCAATCCTGGTGCCTTGGCGTGGTCACGCTGGATGCGGATGACCGCCCGCTGGCGCTGGTGGAAAAACCCAAAACCCCAGAGTCCAATCTGGCCGTACCAGGCCTGTATTTCTATGACGATCAGGTGTTGGAAATCGCCAGAACCCTGACCCCGTCGGCGCGAGGCGAGCTGGAAATTACCGACGTCAACAAGGCCTATCTGGCCATGGGCAAGCTGAACGTGTCTCGCCTGAACCGGGGCACCGCCTGGCTGGATGGGGGCTCGCACAGCGCCCTTTATGAGGCCGGACAGTTTATCAAGGTGGTTGAGGAACGCACCGGCCTTAAGATCGCCTGCCCCGAAGAGATTGCCTATCGCAAGGGCTTTATCAGCAAGCAGGAATTCATGGCATTGGTCGATGATGGGCTGGACACCGAATACCAGGCCTATTTGCGCCGCATCGCCCGCGAAATCGGCTAACCCGGAGAGACCCTAATGGCCAAACGTGCATTTGATCTGGATGCCTTGAGCATTGAGCTTGGCAAGATATTGGGAGATCGCTTGAGCACATCCCAGGCAATACGGGAGCAACACGGCCAGGACGAATCCTTTCATCCGTGTGCCGCGCCGGATCTGGTGGCCTTTGCCCACAATACCGAAGACGTTTCGAAAATCGTTACCCTGTGCGCCAAATACAAGGCCCCCGTCATTGCCTTTGGGGCCGGCACGGCGCTGGAAGGGCATGTGAATGCCATCCATGGCGGGGTTTGTATCGATCTGTCCCAAATGGATGCGGTGGTGCAGGTTCGCCCCGAAGACATGGATGTAACGGTGCAGGCCGGGGTAAAACGCCGCCAGTTGGAAGAATATTTGCGCGATACGGGCCTGCATTTTCCGGTGGATCCGGGGGCCGATGCCACCCTTGGGGGCATGGCGGCGACCGGTGCCTCGGGCACCACCACCTTGCGCTATGGGGCCATGAAAGAAAATGTTTTGGCGCTAAAGGCTGTCCTGGCCGATGGCTCCATTGTCGAACTGGGCGGGCGGGCGCGTAAATCCTCCGCCGGCTATGACCTTTTGCATTTGCTGGTCGGCTCCGAAGGCACGCTGGGCATCATTACCGAGCTGACGTTGCGCCTTTATGGCCGTCCCGAGGTCGAGGCCTCGGGGGTTTGTGCCTTTGACACTGTGCAAAATATGGTGGATGCCGTCACGCTGGCCATACAGTGCGAAATCCCGCTGGCGCGCATGGAATTGATGGATGAACTGGCCATTTTTGCGGTCAACCATTATGCCGGGCTGGAAAACGAAGTCGCCCCCACCCTGTTTTTGGAATTTCATGGCACCGAAGCCAGTGTCGCCGATGACCAGCGCCGTTTTGCCGAAATTGCGGACGAGCTGGGCGGCAAAGGTTTTAAGGCCGCGACCAGCCCGGAAGAACGCAAAAAGCTCTGGCGCGCCCGCCATGAGGCACTATACGCCGCCAAAGCCCTGAACCCCGGCAAAAAGGGCCTGATTACCGATGTTTGCGTGCCCATATCACAATTGGCGCAGAGCATTGCCGATACCCGCCAGGATTTTGACGAACATGGCATTCTGGCCGCCGTTGTCGGTCATGTGGGTGATGGCAATTATCACACCACGCTCTGGGTGGAACCGGGGGATGAAGTGGCCTTGAAAACCGCTGAAGACGCGGTAAATCGCATGGTGGAACGCGCCATTGCGGCGGGAGGAACCTGTACCGGTGAACACGGCATTGGCCTGGGTAAGCGACAGTTTTTGCAAGAAGAGCACCCCAGCGCCATGGCCATGATGCGCACCATCAAGACCGCGCTTGACCCGGACAATATTATGAACCCGGGCAAGGTGCTTTAGGGGCAGGGCCTCCATTGTAATAAAACTGTTTTAAAACGCAGCTACTATGCCCTCCGGGTTAGGGAATTCAGTGTGCCCCCCCTACCCTTGACGTTTCTGATTATGGATATACCTTTTCCTCCTGCGTAATATAATACCTACTTGGCATCCTGCCCCGCCAATTGTCACCTTTATCTGGAATCGGCAGGCCGTTTATATGTAATCGAGTACACCATGTTGCCCATCACCCGCCGGTCACTAACAATCATTTTGGGGGGACTTCTCGCTCTCCTGTTGGCAATCCTGGCCTTTAACTGGATGAATGCAGGCAAGACCCGAGAAATTATTCAGGTTACACAAGGCAATAATACACCAACTCTCATCAAAAATGTGCGCGTTTTTGATGGTATAGGCGCAACGCTTACCCCCTATGCCGGCATCGAGATAGAGCACGGCATCATCACTCATCTCTATCAAAGCGATGACATGTTGCCTGAAAATTCAGGCCAAAATACAATACGGATTATTGACGGTGAAGACGGCGTACTTATGCCTGCCTTCATCGATTTTCACACTCACTTTGGCATGTCGTCTGGACGGCCGCCCTGGGATTCAGCGCTCAAAGACCTGTACCCGTTACAATACGAATATGATGCCTATCTTTATGCCGGCGTGACCAGCATTGTCCTGGCCAGCCCGATTGTGGAATCCCCGTTCAACACCGCCAGGCACGGGCCAAGGCTCTACGATACCGGCAGGATCATTACGGTAAAAGATGGCCATCCCATCCCCATGATGAAATCACTTATCCCCTGGCCGCTAAGCATGATGGCGATTAAAAACCTGGTTCTGCAAATCGACCCAAATGGCATTGATTTTAAAGCTCTTAATGCTCTTTTCGATGGTAAGGCCCATCATACCAAAATTGTTATTGATGGGGTCATCCCTCTGGACTCTCCCAAACTCTCCCCGGAAAAAGTGGCAAAAATTATTGCCGTCAGCCACCAGCATGGGCAGCCCGTTTATGTGCATGCGGCGGCGGCCTCCGATGCCTATGAAGCCGTTCTGAATGGTGCTGATGTCCTGATGCATCCAGCCTATCAAGGTGTTTTTGATGATGAAATGCTCAAACTGCTGGAACAAAAACAAACGCCCGTGGTGACCACCGCACAGATTTGGGAATGGATGATACGCGGCAAGACAAAACAACCGCCCCTGACCCCGCTGGAACGCCGATTAATGGCCCCCGGCACCTATGACTCACTAATGGCGGACTGGACAGATGACATTGAAAATTATGGAAAATATGGCTTTACGCCCTCTTATGTCAACAAAAGCATGCCACAGTTTCATGAAGACCTGATCGCCAATATCAAGGCCATGCAAACCCATAATATTCGCATGGTTGCCGGCACGGATTATGGGGTTCCGGGCCTGACGCCCGGGGCCTCCCTGATCAGGGAATTACATGTTCTAAGCGATCTTGGCATGTCGAACCTGAGGGTTCTGAAAATGGCTACCAGCCTGCCCGGAAAAATCCTCGAACCCGATGGCCCGGCGCTGGGCGTGATCAAACAAGGGGCGCTGGCCGAAATGATCCTGGTGCCTGACAACCCGATAGAAAACCTGGATGCCATTGACCACGTCAAGACCGTCTTCACCCAAGGCAATGTCATCACCCCCATTCCCATAGCCGCAGCGGGCTAACGGGATAAAGGGGGTGTGGATTAAATCTAAATTTCCGCCACAATCAATTGCGGGCCTCCTGCCTTGAGGGCGGCCTGCAGCGCCTCATCAAATTGCCCAACCGTACTGGCCCGCACTGCCGGAACGCCAAACCCTTCGGACAATTTTACCCAATCCATTTTGGGGTTTGAGAGATCCAGCATGGCTTGCGCCGCCGGGCCAGGCTCGCCAGCGCCAACCCGGGCCAGTTCAAAATTCAACACCATGTAGGAATGGTTGGCAAAAACCACATTGATAATATTCTGTTTTTCCCGGGCCTGGGTCCACAAGGCCTGCAGCGTATAGGCCGCCGCCCCATCCCCGCAAAGGGCAAACACTTGCTGGTCGGGCGCCGCAAACGCCGCGCCGACAGACAACGGCATCCCCATGCCAATGGCTCCGCCGGTCAGGCACAGCCATTCATGATTGGGACCATTATCCAGCCAGGGATAAATACCCATACCCGAAGTCGTGGCGTCATCACAAATTACCGAATTTTCCGGCATATGGCGCAAAAGAGAAAGGCCTGCATAACCGGGGTTCAGGGGCTCATCCGGGTTGGTGATTTCTGGCGCGTAGCCGCGTGGAGCGAGTGTAGGCGCCTTTGGGGCTCCAAGCATTTCGGCCAAAGCCCCAAGGGCGGTGGTAATATCATCGGCCGGACCGCCAAGATGCACGACCTTGGCCCCTTCGGGGGTTAACTCGCTAGGCACACCGGGATAAGCAAAAAAACTGACCGGCGGCTTGGAGCCGGCAATCAGCAGAAGATCACAATCTTTCAGATCCTCGGCGGCCTGTTCGGCAAAATAATTCAGGCGAACCGGCGAAACCCGCCCCGCCCCGCGGGAAATGCGCGGCGCAAAGGTTTCCATCACCAGGCGGCACTTCAGTTTTTCAGATACCCGCCCGGCGGCCTGCAAACCATCCTCCAGACAGGCCGTGCCACCAATATAAAGGATTGGATTTTTTGCACTTTTCAGCGCCTCGGCGGCATTTTGCACGGTTTTGTCACTGATCGGGCGAAGGCCCGGCATTTCTGCCTTTGGCAAAACATCAGGTTCTTCGTTGGACCAGGCACAATCGGCCGGCAGCACCAAGCTGGCAACGCCGCGTTCGGGTCCATAAGCTTGTTTGACGGCCTCTACGGCCATGGAGGACACTTCTGATGAGGAAGTAACGCTTCCTGCCCAGCGCGACATGGGGGCGCAAACTGCCTCAACATCCGAAGTCAAAGGCGCATCCAACGGGCGGTGATTTATGGCATGATCGCCAACAATATTCAGTACCGGTGAAAAAGCGCGCCGGGCATTGTGCAGGTTGGCCAGCCCATTGGCCAAGCCCGGCCCCAAATGCAACAAGGTGCAGGCCGGTTTGCCAGCCATACGGCCATATCCGTCGGCCGCGCCGGTGGCAACGCCTTCGAACAGGCACAGAACGGATTTCATACCCTCTACCCTGTCCAGCGCGGCCACCATATGCATTTCGGACGTACCGGGATTGGTGAAACATAAATCAACCCCCTGATTAATCAGGGTTCTTACCATGCTTTCTGCTGCGAACATTTGCTTATCCTTATGAAGAGATACGTCGTTGTACGTGCCCGGCACTGATATGCGCAAGGCTGGGACAGCCCATTAGTGCCATCGTGCGCTCAAATTCTTCTGAAAATATTTTCAAAACCCGCGCCACCCCGTCTTCCCCGCCGGCAGCCAGTCCATAAAGAAATGGTCGGCCAATCGAACAGGCATTGGCCCCCAATGCCAACGCCTTTACGATATGCGATCCACGGCGCACCCCCCCATCAACCACCAGTTCCAGACCATCCCCGACGGCCTCGCGAATGGGTGCCACCATATCAATCGGGGCAGGGGCGCCATCCAATTGTCGCCCCCCATGATTAGAGATCATCACGGCGCAGGCCCCAATATCGCGAGCGCGGATCGCATCTTCAGGGGTCATGATTCCCTTGATTACAAACGGGCCACCCCATTCCCTGGCAATACGTTTGGCATCTTCCCAATTCAGGGTTTGATCAAAGCGGGCATCAATATAGGCAGCAGAACCACCGCCGGCGGTTTTAACTTGCGATTCAATCCAGTCCGCCACGTTCTCCATGCGTATTTTGCCTGATCGCATATTGCCCAACACCCATTGTGGATGCATGGCTATGCTAAGCAGGCTGGCCAGCGTAAATTTTGGCGGAACGGACATGCCTGTCACCAGATCCCGTTCCCGATTGCCGCCCACCGGTGTATCCACCGTCAGGCACAGGGCATCAAACTTGGCGGCCTTGGCACGTGAAATCAAATCTCTGGTCAGGCCGGGATCCTTGAAAACATAGAGCTGAAAAAGCTTTGGCCCATCGGTACTCGCTGCGAAGTCTTCGATTTTGGTCGTACCAACCGTGGAAAGCGAAACCATAAGTCCGGCATCGGCGCCGGCACGCGCCACGGCAAGTTCTTTATCGGGGTGGAACATTTTCGTTCCACCAGTGGGGGACAATAACAATGGCATGGACATAGGTTGTCCAAATAGCGTGGTTTTGGTGTCGATCTTGCTGACATCAACCAGGGTATTTGGCAATAATTCATACCCATCAAAGGCATGGGAGTTATTGGCCATTGTCCATTCATCATCGGCACCGCCATCCAGATAATGAAACATGGGTGATGGTAATGCCCGCCTGGCAAGGTCACGAAAATCGCGGGCATTGTGACAATTTTTAAGAGACATATGATTCCAGCCAAATGCATTCCATATGCACACTTTGCAGGCTTGTTATCATTTTAGCAAATCGAAAAAAACGTCTATTTGCGTTATTCCGATGGAAATCGGAATCCAGGAGGTCGGCTGTACTGGACCGCGATTTTCATCGGGGTGACGATTGCCCAAAAGAAAAGGGGCGACCAAAAGGCCGCCCCAAATCTTTAAACGATATAAGTCTGGTAGGACTTAGTCGTCCGAACCGGCTGTGGTGTTCGCACCGCCACCGAAGGTGGAGAGCACGTCACCGCGCAGCATCAGACGGTCAACGTCTGCAGGCCCAGGTGAGAAGAAGAAGAACTTCACATCCGCGCGGCCAAAGCCTGGGTTAAGAGCGTCCAGAGCAATGCTGTCAACCTGACCTTCGCCATTGGCAGTTGTCAGTGTCAGCGGGAAGGTACCATTCGCACCAGTGCTGGAATTCGAGAAAGTAACCTCGCCTTCTGTTGTGTTAGCCACAGCACCTGTGAAACGGAAGATATTACGTGATGCTTTGCTGGCATCGCCAACCCAGTCAAACGGACCGAAGGACTGGCCATCACGTGTGATAGAACCCAGAGCGCCGCTTGCAAAGGCTTCGCTAGAAATCAGGTTCTGAGCGCTAGCCGTAGACGTTGCGTTAAAGGTAAGTGTGGAGCTGCCTACAGAAACGGCCTGCTCTTTAATCACTGGCAGAGTACCAGTACCACCACCGACATTCACTTTGATGCTGTCAGCAGTACCGTCCAGCAGCTTACCCAGGTTCGTGGTAACCACGAATGGGAAGGAGTTACCAACGGGGGTAGAAACCGTTTGTGTAGTGGAACCACCGAAATCAACGGTAACAGAGTCAATGCCTGTTGCATCAACAAAATCAACTGAGAACTCGGCTTTGGCAACATCACCAGCCACCAGAGAGCCACCACCGGCGACGTCATCCTGTGGAGTCGCGTCGATAGAAGCGTTGATGGTACCCAGAGTAGCAGAGGTGCCAGGAGCCGTTTTAAACAGTGTGTAACCAGAAGCCACACCCAGCAGATCAGGAGTACCAGCGGCTACGCCAAGACCAGTGCCTGAGCTGTTGAACGCGCTACTGCACAACACAACATTGTCTGAGGCAGAAGCAGAACCGCCACCAACACCGGCATTTGTCAGTTGATTAACAAAGGAGATGGAAATCGGGGCAGGAGAGGAACAGGCATCTGGGCCAATATTCAACGGCAACTTCATGTTGATTTGAGCCGTAGCACCAATGGTTGTCACCACAAGAACAACTTGTTGCGAGCCAGCACCACCGCCGGATTGAATAGCAATTGCACCGTAGTCATCACCGTTGTTTGCAACGGTATCGACATTGTTAGGAAAGTCGGTCGCAAGCGTAGAAGACAGGATGTTTTGCGAGAACGTCACACCAGCCGGAAGATTGATAGTCAGCAGGAAGTTACCTGCACCACCAGTGTCGGCAGTTGTGAAAGCAGCCTGAAAACCAAAGGTGCTGGTCAATGGAGTGCCGGTTGTATTGGACAGGTCCAGCTCGCTAGCGATCGTAGGAATCGCAGAAACGGTAGCAGCAGGTGTCGCGCTATAATCCACGGTCAGCGTGGCGTGAGCAGATGTAGCTGCTGCGGCCGCGATCGCCGTTGTTGTTAGAAGTTTTTTGATATTCATGAGTGTTTCCAATCATTAAAAGGTTTACGTGTAATCACTGGGCACACCAGAATTGGAGGGCCGTAGCTATGTTCACTCTATTGTATCTAGGGCACCCTCTAAAACCTCAGCCCCCCGGAATACGTCAAGCAAGGTCAGTTTTACAGTTGGCCGAGGCACGCTGTCAACTGTTTTGATAAAAAACTTGCGTACTTTGGGCTGTTTTTGCGCAATTGCCGTAAAACATTGCGTTAAAAGGCGTTGCTCATGTTTTATTAACCTTTTTTTCCCCTCATGAGCGAGCTTTACCACCGACATTATGTTGCACGCGTGCCACAGGGTTAACGCATTCTGTATGCCACTTTATTAGGCCCTGATTCAATAAAACGTGTTTAGGCAAGGCGAGAATATTTGGGGCAGGTCGCCATATTGTGATCCCAAGGGTACAATGCTGTAGGAGCGCCGGTGAAAGCAAGGCCCTGGGTGTTACTCCATCCTTCGAGGCTCCCCCGGATCATGGCGGGGGACCCTGGCCTGGGTGTTATCCACCCTGCAAGGCTCTCTTACGTTCGCACCTCAGGATGAGGTCTTCCTATCTCTGCCCCAAAAGCATCGCACCGACATAGAGGCGAGATCTTTCCTCTCCCGGGTGGGAGAGGAATAAGGTGAGGGGGCATAAGCTTAAAGACAGTGCACTCTCTTTGTTTCACAAGCCCCTCACCCCGGCCCTCTCCCCCAGGAGAGGGAGAAATCCCGGCTTGGGTTAAGGCTGCACTGGATTGCCGGGACAGGCCCGGCAATGACAGGGGTGGTGAAGTGCAAACATCATACGCCACCAGCGCCCCCTGTGGGACAAGGTTTTGCTATCCCCGCCGTCATGGCGGCGCAGGCCGCCATCCAACTTGATACATCAACATGGATCCCGGCCCTCGCCGGGATGACACACGAAGAGAAGCCGATGAACTTATCCCCTGCATAACACGTGAGGGTCAAAGAGGGGCAAGGCTTACCCCTGGGCCGTCCATCACTTACCCCTTAAATGCCCCTGAATGAGAAAAAACGGACCCTGAAACGCCCCTCCTTTATCCCTTTTTACCCCTAACGGACACGGGGATAAACGCCATTTGCCCCACCGCGCGGCCAGGGGGTTATACTCGGGCCTTGTGATCATCAGGGCGTATGTGCGGCTCTATACCGGTTTTTGGTTTGCATGGGTGACGATGGAGGCGAAACCCATTAAACCATGACCCAGACATAGAGGAAGCCCATGAAAATTGTCAGCTGGAACGTAAACTCCGTACGCACGCGTTTGCCTACGATTGTCAAATGGTTTGAGGAGGCTCGCCCCGACATAGCCTGCCTGCAGGAAATCAAGTGCCAGGATGACCAATTTCCCCGCGATGCGTTTGAGGCCATGGGATACAATATCGCCGTTCACGGCCAGAAAAGCTATAATGGCGTCGCCATACTGTCACGTTACTGCATCGAGGAAAGTATTTGTGGCCTGCCTGGCAATAAAGACGATGATCATGCCCGGTATATCGAGGCCGTCATCGGTGCCGACAGCGGCCCTGTGCGCGTAGCCTCGATCTATCTGCCCAACGGCAATCCCAAAGGCACCGACAAGTTCACCTATAAGCTGGACTGGATGAAGCGCCTGCGGGCGCATGCGAAATCCCTGCTGAAACTGGAAGAAAAACTCGTTCTGGCCGGGGATTATAATGTGATCTATCGCGACGAGGATTGCTGGGATCCCTCGGTCTGGGCCGATGACGCGCTTTTTGCCAAAGAGGTCCGCGATGAATTTGCGGCCCTGATGTGGGAAGGCCTTACCGATGCCTATCTGGCCAAGGATGGCCGGGAGCATCAATATACCTTTTGGGATTACCAGCGCGGGGCGTGGCAACGCGGCCATGGCATTCATATTGATCACCTTCTGTTATCGCCCCAGGCCGCCGACACCTTGCAAGGGGTACAGATTTTCAAGGACGCTCGCGCCATGGAAAAACCATCGGATCATGTACCGGTTATGGTGGAGCTGGACACATGAGCACAACGCGAGAAGCGACCATACTGACCCGTCCATCGGGCCTTGTCCTGCGGGCCGTGGCGGCATTGGCCGCTTTGGCATATCTTTTTGCGCCGGAGCATCTGCCAGAATTTTTGAATGAGAGCTTTGCCCCGCTGATCAAGGCCTCGCCGATCTGGGTGCTGGCCTATCTGGCGTTTCTGGCCAAGGACGTCCCCTTGCATAACCGGTTGTCACTGGCGCTGACCCTGTCCGGCTTTGGCGATCTCCTCCTGTCGCTGGAGATTGCCAACGGCTTTGCCTATGGCATGGGGGCATTTTTACTGGCGCAATTGTCTTATATCTCTGGTTTCTGGCCGCGGCGGCGGCCCTTGGCTTCGCTGTCATGGCCGGACAAGGCGGTTCTGGTAGGTGTATTGGTCTGGGCTGTGGGGCTGGGCATCTGGCTATTACCACTGGCCGGAGCCATTGCACCGGCGTTGATGACCTATTTCAGTGCACTGAGCCTGATGGTGCTTTTGGCGCTGATCAGCGATGCTCCCCGGATCGCTAAAATCGGGGCCCTGTTGTTTTTGTTATCGGACAGCCTGATCGGCATTGATCGTTTTGTGGCGCCCCTGCCCGAACGGCATTTGGCGGTCATGGCCAGTTATTATCTGGCCCAGGCCATGTTGTTCTGGGGATTGATGCAAACGCCGCCTAGCGGTGATGACTGAGCGAATCCATCAGGGCAAACAGTCTTTCGAAACGCGCCTTGGTCTTTTCGGCCAACATCATCGCATTGGCATCTCGCCCCGACAATACCGGCAAATATTTGCCTTTACCATTTAAGGTTAGCAACAACGCCCCCTTATAAAAGGCGGCCGCCGGAGTGCGTTTTTTGTTGCGCCCCTCCATAGCTTTCAGACGTTCCATAAAAAGTGGGTCCAGCAGATAACGGCTTTCCACCTGATCGGTGCTGTAGACCTCGAATATTTTTTCAAAAACCGGATCGGCCAGACCAACCCGTTTCATGCCCTTGCCAGCGGCCAGCCCGCCCAGCACATTAAACCAGCCCATATCCCGTGCAATCAGGGTACGGGATGAAAATTTACGCGGATAAGGGGTATGCAATAACTGCCCCTGAAAAACGGTGACCAATTGGCGCGTCGTTGTTTTGCCCGTTCGCCGGGTCTGCCATTCGCGCAAATGGGCATCGTAAAACACAAACGGCCGGCCATTGCGGGTACCACTGACCAGGGCGGTAAATTCCTGCTTATCGGATCGGGGCAACAGGCCCATCTCGCGAAACATGGAAAAATACGGCGGGGAAAATCCCTCGGGCTGATAGGACAGCCCAAGAAAGGCGGCAATTTTGCTAATATGAGCATCGGCAAAGTTTTTCCGGGCCTTCATGATGGCTGAACTGCCGGGGATGGCCCCCAGCACCGTCCCGACAAAAAGCACACCGGCCAGAACCAGAAAGTCCACTTCGGTAGCGTTGAAATAAATCAAGACGGCAAGCACAAATCCGATCGTACCACCGATCGCCATACCTATCCATAACTGACGCCTGGCCACCGCGTTGGCGGCCTGCATCACGGCCACCAGGGGGGCAATTTCTGCTTCTACAAAAGCGGCAAACTTCCCCTCTTCCACAGTAGCATTATCCGGCACGGTTTCCTCGTCCTTTGGCTTAGCGCTTCAGGGTTTTGTTCAGAAAATCAACATAAGCCTCGGAGGCGGCAATGCGGTTTTTACGACTGCGAAAGCCATGACCTTCATCGGGGAAAACCAGATACTCGACCTCTACCCCATTGGCGCGGACCTTTTCGACCAGTTCGTCGCTTTCCACTTTCAGAACGCGCGGATCATTCATCCCCTGCACCACCAGCAAAGGTTTGGTGATATTACCGGCATGAAAAAGTGGTGAAATGCGACGATGGCGTTCCTCGTCCACCGCCGGATCGCCCATTTCATCATAAAGGGATTTTTTAAAGGACTCCCACCATGGCGGAATGGATTTGAGCGTACGCACCCAGTTGGTCACCCCAAAAATATCAATCCCCGCATCAAACGCTTCTGGCTCAAACGCCAGGGCCGCCGCCACCATATAGCCACCATAGGAACCACCCATAATGGCCACATGATCGCCATCGACCCAGTCCAGACTTTCCAGATATTGGCGGGCATACACAATGTCCTGCAGGTCAACCTCGCCATGGCGTTTATCGTCCATATGGAAAAAGGTTTTGCCATAGCCGGACGAGCCACGGTTGTTGGCCGCCAGCACCACATAGCCGTGATTGACCAGATGCTGAACCATGGGGTTATAGCCGGTGCGACTTTGCCCACCGGGACCACCATGAACCAACACCACGGCCGGGGCCTTGTGTCCGGCATTGGCGGTTTTGGGGCGATACAGAATGCCGGGTATTTTCAAGCCATCAAAGCTTTCATAACGCACCACCTGACTATCGACCAGCATGGCAGAATCAATGGCCGGGTTCAGCGCATGGGTCAGCACCTTGTCCGTGCCCGCCTTCAGATCGACCACATGCACATTGGAAGGGCTGGTATCGCCGTTCAGCAAAAAGGCAATCTTGTTTTCATCACCGGAAAACCGAATATTGCGAATATCGCCCGGCGGCAAATCCGGCAGGGCCAGTTCTTCACCGGTGGCGGCATTGGTTAGCGACACTTTGGTCCGTGCATCGGCATTAATGCCGGTCACCCGATACTGGCCACTGTTGGAAGTAACGGTAAAGGATACATCCCAGTCCGCCTGCACCAACGGGGTTTTCGCACCGCTGGCCAGATCATAGGACCAGGCCTGGTTAAATTCGCCGTGTTCGTTGGTGGAATATTCCAACGCCGCACTATCGGCCGAAAAGCCATAAACGCCATAACTGATATTGCCATCATGGATACTGATCAGCTTTGGGGTTTTATCCGCGCTGCGCAAGTCCACAAGGAAGATATCCGAATCCGCGCTGGAGTTGTTCTTGCTGACGGCCAACCAGTTTCCATCCGGTGAAACCGCATCAAGCTGATACCCACTGTTTTCAAAAACCAGCGTACGTGCATAACCATCCCGGTCATAACGATAGAGATCGAAATAGCGGGGGTTGCGTTCATTGCTGGCCAGATAAAAACCCGTGCCATCGCCGGACCAGCCAACAAATTGCGCTTTTAGCTTTTCACCGGGCGTCAGATCGCGGGTGGTGCCATCCTCTTCGCGAACGTAAACATGGTTCAGCTCATTACCACCACCATCAAAGGTATAAAGAATACGCCCATCGGTTGGAAAAACGCTTACCGCGAAAACTGCATTGGTGGTGGAATCGCTCAGCGGCCGGGCGGCGCCATCAGCAATGCTGATCGCGTAGGCATTGAAAATGCCGCTCTTGTCCGAACTGACCAATACCGATTGCCCATCGGGGAAAAACGCAAACCCGGCACCCGATGGCATGGCATAGGTGGTGGTTTCAAAAAACGTTTTGGCATCATAACGCGGTATACTGGCCGTGGCGGTGGCCCCCGTTGTGGCACTTGCCTTGTCTTTGGCGGTCTGTGCCCCCTGCCCCGCATCCTGGCACGCCGCCAGTAATCCCAACGCGGCCACCAGGCCGATGGTTGTAATCCGTATCATGATGGCTCCCCTTTTTATGCGTCCAGCATAGAGAAGCCTCAACCGATGCGCAAACGCACCCATTCAAATCAGGATGCGAATCAGGACAGGCGCGCCAAAGCCTCTTCCAGCTTGGCCTTTTGGGCCTGGTAGCCTTTCAGCTTTTCCCGCTCGCCATCGACCACGGCGACAGGGGCGCGGGCGGTGAATTTCTCATTGCCCAGCTTTTTCTCAATGCGGGTAATCTCGCCAATGGTTTTGGCAATTTCGCCTTGCAGACGCTTGCGCTCGGCCCCCATATCCACCGCGCCATCCATGATCAGCGCATAGGTCACTTCATCCACCACGGTTTGCAGCGCCCCTTCGGGAGCTTCCTCAGCAAAGCTGATAGCCTCTGCGCGCGCCAACCGGCCAATCAAAGCGCCATGGCGTTTGAATTTGGCGGCCACCTCTGCTGCATCGCTGCATACCACCAATGGCATTTTGGCCCCGGCGGGCACGTTGGTTTCGGCCCGGACCGAACGAATGGCACTGATCAGACGGATCACCCAGTCCATTTCGGCCTGCGCGTCTTCATCAATCAGGGCGGCATCGGGCGTTGGCCATGGGGCCGTGATCAACAAGGTATCGCGGTCCGCAATCTCGCCCCAGAGCTTTTCGGTAATATAGGGCATGATCGGGTGCAGCATGATCAGGGCCTGATCGAGCGCGTAGGCCGCGCTGGCCCGGGTCTCTGCCTTTGCAATTTCGTCTTCACCGTTTAGCAGAGGCTTGATCAGTTCCAGATACCAGTCGCAATAGGTGTTCCAGACAAAACGATAGAGCATTTGCGCCGCATCGTTAAAGCGATAGCCTTCCAGCGCGCGGGTGACGTTTTGCGCCGTGCTGGCCGCCTCGGAAATGATCCAGCGGTTCAGCGGTTCCTGAACCGCGCCCGCGTCAAAACCAGCGACTGGCTGGCAATCATTCATCTGGCAAAACCGCGCCGCATTCCAGATTTTGGTGCCAAAATTACGATAGCCCTCAACCCGGCTTTCCGACATGCGGATATTGGTGCCCTGGGCCGCCGAAATGGTCATGGTAAAGCGCAGCGCATCGGCGCCAAAGCGATCAATAAGATCCAGCGGGTCAATGGTATTGCCCTTGGATTTGGACATTTTCTTGCCGTGCTCGTCCAGCACCAGCCCGTGAATATACACATCCGGGAATGGCACCTGGCCGGTGAAATGCAGCCCCTGCATCATCATCCGCGCCACCCAGAAGAAAATAATATCATGCCCGGTGATCAGCACATTATTGGGGTAAAACTTGTCCAGCTCCAGCGTTTTATCCGGCCAGCCCAGCGTTGAAAATGGCCAAAGGGCAGAAGAAAACCAGGTATCCAGGACGTCTTCATCCTGTTTTAACGAAATATAATTCCCAAACTTCTCTTTAGCCGCCTCGTGCGCCTCAGCTTCATTTTCAGCAACAAACACTTCCCCGGCTGGTCCATACCATGCCGGAATCCGATGCCCCCACCAGAGTTGGCGGGAGACGCACCAGGGCTGGATGTTTTCCATCCAGTGAAAGTAAGTGTTTTCCCAGTTTTTCGGGGTGAATTTCGTGTTCCCTTCCTTAACCGCGGCCAGGGCCGGTTCGGCCAGGGTTTTGGCATCCACAAACCACTGGTCCGTCAGCATCGGCTCAATAGGCACGCCGGAACGATCGCCGGTGGGCTGCTGGATCACCTTGTCTTCGACTTTTTCCAGAAGGCCCAGCGCATCAATGTCGGCAACCACCTGTTTGCGCGCCTCAAAGCGATCCATGCCGACATATTTTTCGGGCATGATGTCGCTGGCCTTCATGCGGCCACGCTCATCCATCAATATATACATGGGCAAGTTGTGGCGCCGGGCAACCTCATAGTCGTTAAAGTCGTGCGCGCCGGTGATTTTCACCGCGCCGGAGCCCATTGCCGGATCCGGGTGTTCATCGGCAATGATCGGGATATACCGGTCGGCCAACGGCAGTAAAACGCGCTTGCCCACGATTGGCGCATAGCGTTCATCATCGGGGTGCACCGCCACCGCCCCATCGCCCAGCATGGTTTCCGGCCGGGTGGTGGCGATCGAGATATAGTTGCGGGTTTCCCATTTAACGGGCTTGCCGTCATCGCCGTATTCGATGGGGAATTCGTAGGTTTCACCATTTTCCAGCGGGTATTTGAAGTGCCAGAAATGGCCCTGCACTTCGCGGTTTTCCACCTCCAGATCCGATATAGCGGTCTGGAAATGCGGATCCCAATTGACCATGCGCTTGGCGCGATACATCAGGCCTTCGCGATAGAGCTGCACAAACACTTTGCGCACAGCGGCGCTGAGCCCCTCGTCCAATGTAAAGCGTTCACGGGTCCAGTCACACGAGGCACCAAGGCGGCGCAATTGTTTGGTGATAGCGCCGCCGGATTGCGCCTTCCATTCCCAGATTTTCTCGACAAAGGCTTCGCGGCCAAGTTCGCGCCGGCCCAAATTACCATCCTCGGCCAGCTTGCGCTCAACCACCATTTGGGTGGCGATGCCCGCATGATCCATGCCCACCTGCCACAATACGGACTTGCCGCGCATGCGTTCAAAGCGGATCAGCACATCCTGCAAGGTGTTGTTAAGCGCGTGGCCCATGTGCAGCGAGCCGGTGACATTGGGTGGCGGAATGACAATACAATACGGCTCTGCGCCTTCATCTTGTTTTGGAGAAAACGCGCCCGATTTTTCCCATTCATCGTAAAGCTGTTGTTCTGATGTTGCGGGGTCGAATGTCTTATCTAGCATGATGGGGGACTCAAATTATGCACCCGGCATTGCGATGTGCATTGCCGGGGCATGAAAATATAGGAACGGATATGAAGATTTCATTGCGATGAGGCGAAGCCTCATACACGGGTGCGGCGCACCACCTTCTCGATGGCTTCTTCTACCTTGGTATCCACAATGGAGGGCAGGTTTTCATCCAGCCAGGCTTTCAACATGGGCCGCAACAGCTCTCGCAAAATCCCCTCAATCGTTTGCCCGTCATTTTGGGCTACGCGCATATTTTGCGCCAGCATGCTCAGCGATCCGGCCGCAGCCGCGGCGCTGGCTTCGCCCAGAATTTCATCTTCATCAACGGTAACCGCTTCGGCGGCAATGGGTTCAGGCTCGACTTCGGCAACTGGCTCGGGTTCGGGCGCCGGTTCTGGTTCTGGTTCTGGTTCTGGTTCCGGCTCGGGCTCCAACGCATCCTTATCCACGGCAATGATATCATCATCCAGATCCGCGATTTCCGTCAGCTCCAGAATGCTGTCCTCTTCCTCCACGGTTGGGGGAAGCTCAGGTTCCGGCTCGGGCTCTGGTTCAGCCTCTGCCACAGGTTCGGGCTCGGGTTCCGGGACCGGCTCAGGTTCGGGCTCGGGTTCCGGAGCAGCCGCCTCGGTCTCCGCTTTTCCGCCGTCCTCATCATCTTCGGATATGATGCGACGAATGGAGGCCAGGATTTCCTCCATTGTTGGTTCAGCTTCACTCTCTGCGTTTTCTTCAGCCATGGCGTGTGCTCGAATCGTTTATGTGAAAAACAAGGCTAAAGCCGGGATTGCCCCCCTGTCCAGCCGATCATCCTCTATTTACTCGTCAATGCTGGTATCAAACAACCCTCTGGCGGTCGTTTTTCCATAAGAAGCCGGATCATAATAAGAAACCTGCAAATTCAGTTTCTGCGCCGTCAACTGTCCGGTGGCCGCCAACAAACCAAAGGCGGCCAGATCGGCATCATGCTCGGCGCTGACCAAAGCCAAGCGTGCATTCAGCAATTCCTGTTCCGCATCCAGTACATCCAGCGTGGTGCGCAGACCAACCTGGGCCTCCTGCTCCACGCCTTCAAAGGCCAGCTCGTTGGCCTTGACCTGTTCCTTGCTGGAGGCAATCACTGCCTGGGCCGCGACCAGAGAGCTCCACGCGCGGGCCACCTGTTCATTCACCTGGCGGCGGGTTTGGGCCAACTGCAGACGCGCCTGCGAGGCCCGCTGCTTGGCGGCACGGGTCTGGGACTGGTTCAGCCCCCCCGTAAAAATCGGAATGGACAATCGGGCAGCCGCCCCAAAACTGTCGACCTTCTGTCCGGGAAAGCTGGAATTGGTTGCTGTATTACCGCTCAGCCCCACAGAAACATTGGGGCGCAATCCCGCCTTGGCGACCTGGATCTGGCGACGCGCGGCCTCTTCACTGTGGATCGCGGCAAGTATCACCGGCGATTGCATTTCTGCAATCTGGCGGGCGGTCTGCAAATCTTCGGGAATATTTGCCGGTGTGTCCACACCGTCCAGCGATCCCGGCATACGGCCAATCACCCGTTCATAGGCAGCACGGCTGTTTGCCAGGGTCGAAAGCGCCGCCTGTAATTGGGCCTGGGCCCCGGCCACCCGGGCAATGGCCTGACTGACATCGGTGCGGGTAATCTCGCCAACGTCAAAACGGTCCTGCGCGGCCTGACGCTGTCGGTCCAGCACCGCCACATTATTCCGTCGTATGCGCGCCACGTCGGTATCGCGCAACACATCCAGATAGGCAGTGGCCGCATCCAGCAACACAGATTGTTCCACCCCGACCAGATTGGCGCGTCCAGCCGCAATGCTGGCCTTGGCCGCCTCGATACCGCCCCGGATTGCCCCGCCGCCATACACAGTCTGGTTCAGGGACACCCCTGCGGAACGGGGTTTGAAGGCAGATGTATCCGAGAAAAACGGGCTGGATTGCTTGACCTTGGAATAGCCGTAGCTGGCGTCCAGATTAGCCGATGGAAGGTGACGGGAACGCGCCTGCGCCAATTGTTCATCTGTGGCGCGCAGGCCTGCCCGCTCGGCCTGTAAGAGCGGATTGGATGCATAGGCCAGCGCCATGGCATCACTGAGAGATTCCGCCTGTGCTGCGCCTGCCAACATCGTCGCAGACAAAAGAGCCGAAAACACGAGTTTCATTTTCATCACCTAATTATATGTGGTCCAACAGAAAAAGCATCTGTGACACATGTACCCTGGCGCCAGACCGGACGCCTAAGGACAGATAGGGACTTATCTGGCAAAGGAAAAGGCCTTTGTCGGTTCAAAGCCTGGCAAATAGGGAACGCTGGCATCAAATGCCACCCGGCGGCCAATGCTGCCGTGAGAGCGCACATAGACCACACCATGACCAGCCCCGCCATCGCGTTCGAACACGCCCAGTCGACCATTTTCCGCCAGCTGGTCAAGCCAGCTTTGCGGGATTGAAGACACGCTGGCATCAACAAAGATGACATCAAAGGGCCCTTGTTCAGGCGCAGCGGCACGCAAGTCGCCATCAATAACGGCCACATTGTCGGCATGTACCATGCTTAATGCCTTTTCAGCGCAGGTCCGTAATTTTTCATCAGGTTCCAGCGCCACTACGGTTTCGCCAAGCCGACCCAGAATCGCCGCGCTATAGCCCCGGCCGGCCCCGATATTCAGAATCAGATCACTGTCTTCTATCTCCAGGGCATCGACCAGTTTGGCAAATTCGCGAGGTTTGATCAGGAATCGCCCGGCCTCCAAGGGTATATCACGCTCTCCATAAACGGTCGAAGCCTGCGCCTTGGGCACAAAAAGCTCCCGTGGCATGGTTCCCAACGCTTCCAACAGACGCGGGTCGGTGACGTCATTTACGCGAATTTGGCTGTTCACCATGGCGCGCCGGGCGGCTTCGACATCAAACATGAGTGCTGATTCCCTCTTGAGTATGAAAAATTCAACATCCTTTTACGCTGTGCAAACAAAACGTGCAATCAGGTGAATCGGCGCATGGACCTTTGCTTCGATACTGGTTATAGGAGCGGTCACGACGCCGTGAACACGGTGTATCTTATCTTGGCCCTGTGGCGGAGTGGTGACGCAGAGGATTGCAAATCCTTGCACCCCGGTTCGATTCCGGGCGGGGCCTCCATTATTTTCGTATTTGCAAAAAAGCTCCCTGCCACGGCACCGGCGGCATATGATTAAATACGTGCAATGAATACGGTTTTCTTTGCCTTTCGCCTCTTTAACGAAGATCATCCTGTATGATTCGCGCCATAGGGGAGATATAATGGCCCATACGACCAAATCTGCACTCTTATTGTCTATCTGCTTTTCCTTTGCCGCCACGTTGGCATCGGCAAACAATGACCCGCAAGCCCATCACAATAAAGAAAACGCCAAGACAACATCTCACAAGACATCCGCACCGCATTGGGCCTATAGCGGCATGAACGGGCCGGAACGCTGGGGAGAACTGGACCAGGGTTATGCAATCTGCGCCAGCGGCACCCAGCAATCTCCCATCGATCTGAAAAACGCGCGTCTGGCCCCTCTTGCCCCCATAGAGATCGATTGGACACCATTTCTGCCAACCGTCATCAATAATGGGCACACCATAAAGGTGGATACAGACAAGCAGGGCTCTATGGTTCTGGATGGCAAGACCTATACCCTGTTACAGTTTCACTTCCATCACGACAGCGAACACACCATTAATGGCCGCCATTACCCGCTGGAAGCGCATTTTGTGCATCAGGCCAAGGATGGTTCGCTGGGCGTATTGGGTGTCTTTTTCAAAGAAGGCAATGCCAATCCTGCCTTGCAAAAAATCTGGAACATTGCCCCCCTGGACCCCGGCGAAATGAAAGCCGAAAAACGATTTAAACCTGGTGCCCTGTTGCCGCGCAACCGGAGCTATTTTCGTTATGAAGGTTCGTTAACCACACCGCCGTGTTCTGAAATTGTCAGCTGGGTGGTCTTTGATCAGCCCATTGAAGCCTCAAAAGCGCAAATTGATGCCTTTGCCGGCCTCTATGCAAACAATTACCGCCCGGTGCAGGCAACCAATCGGCGCTTTATTCTTCATTCGCAATAACCCTTGAAAAACAAACGCTTTGAGGCCCCGTTAACCATATTCATTGAGGAGCTGGAAAGCTTGATGAATCCAATGCCTCTTTTATTGATTGGCGTTAACCTGTCCTTAATAATTGTTTGCGATATTCACATGGTCTTCCCTGAAGACACCCCACCATTCACCCAACGCCTTTCGGGAGCCGATTTTCGGCTCCCTTTTTTTTGCGCATTATAAACCCGCCCAAAACTGCAATTCATCCGTCAAGATGCATATTCAGTCTTTCCCATGCGCAAAGGCTTTGCTATGACGCGCTGCTCGTCATTAAAATGACGGCTCTGATCCTCGGTAGCTCAGTTGGTAGAGCAGCTGACTGTTAATCAGCGGGTCACTGGTTCGAGTCCAGTCCGAGGAGCCAATT
>WFTT01000107.1 GCA_015485335.1 Robiginitomaculum sp. | reverse complement strand
CCTTTATCCAAGGCGTGGGCGTATAGCCGTAGGCTGTGCAGACGTCAACACTTGCCCGGCCGCAAAAGTCAGCGGTTTTTAAAGTGCGGGGTGCGCTTTTCCACAAAAGCGGCCATGCCTTCCTTTTGGTCTTCCAATGTGAACTGGGATTGAAAGACGCGCCGCTCGAACCGAATGCCCTGGCTTAGGGTGGTTTCAAAGGCCGTATTGATGGCCTCTTTGGTCATCATGGCGATGGGCAGGGACTTGTCAGCAATGCTGGTGGCGGTTTTCATGGCTTCTTCGGCCAGATCATCCACCGGGACAACGCGGCTGACCAGGCCGGCGCGTTCCGCCTCAGCAGCATCCATCATGCGCCCGGTCAGGCACAGCTCCATCGCCTTGGCCTTGCCAATGGCACGGGGCAGGCGCTGGGTACCACCAGAGCCGGGCATGACCCCCAGATTGATCTCTGGCTGGCCAAATTTGGCATTCTCGGCGGCAATGATAAAATCGCACATCATGGCAATTTCACAGCCGCCCCCCAGGGCATAGCCCGACACGGCGGCAATGATCGGCTTTTTAAAGCGCGATACCGCTTCCCAAGTTTTGGCAAAGGGATCGTTGATATAAAGGTCAACAAAGCTGCCTTCTTGAAGCTCTTTAATGTCGGCCCCGGCGGCAAAGGCCTTTTTCGATCCGGTCAGGATCACACAGCCAATGCCATCATCGCCTTCAAAGGCTGTCAGGGCTTCGTCCAGTTCGCTGGTCAATTGCGCGCACAGCGCGTTCAAGGCTTCTGGCCGGTTCAAGGTGATCAGGCCGACCCGCCCTTGCGTGCTTACCTGCAGTGTTTCAAACGCCATACCCAAGGCTCCGGTTTTATTTCCAAACAGTGTGTTCTGGCCCCAAGGCCCACATTTCGGCGCTGACATAGCGCAGGAAGCGGCCCGCGTCACCCTTTTGACGCACGGCTTTCACTTTTTGGCCATGTGCGACGGAAAAGCGATCCGGTGGTGCGAGACCTTGCGTTCTCTTTATGTTCCTATTATGACTATATTCCTATAACTGGAAAACAATCATATGGGGGTGCGGTATGCAAACCGCTCAACATGCACCATCTTCGGTGGTTTCTGCCACGGCCTTTCCCGGTCCGTTGGGGCCATATCGCTGGCTATATCTGGATCTGAATTCCTATTTTGCCTCTGTGGAACAACAGGAAAGCCCGCATTTACGTGGCAAGCCGGTGGTTGTTTCACCGGCACCCACGGAATTTACCGTCGCCATCGCTGCCAGTTATGAGGCCAAGCGGCTGGGGGTAAAGACCGGCACGCCGATTCACGAGGCCCGCCGCCGGATCCCCGGTCTTCATGTGGTGCCGGCGCGCCATGATTGTTATGTGCGTTATCATCACCGCATTGCCAGGGCGCTGGACAAGCATTTGCCGATCGAGACGGCCTGTTCCATTGATGAATTTGCCTGTCACCTGACCGGCACCCAAACCCATGAGGCCAAGGCGCGGCGCATTGCGGCGGCCATCAAGGCACAGATTGCCCATGATGTCGGGCCTTATGTACGCGCCTCCATCGGTATGGGGCCCAACAAGTTTCTGGCCAAGGTGGCCACCAATATGCAAAAGCCCGATGGCCTGGTTCTGTTGCGCAAGGAGGAATTGCCAGAGCGCCTGTATGATCTTGGTTTTGGGGCTATTCCGGGTATTGGTCGGGCGATGACACGGCGGCTGGAGGCCGCGGGCATTACCGATATGAAAGGACTGTTGGCGTTGGCCCCCAAACGGGCACGTCATATCTGGGGCGGGGTACAGGGCGAACGTCTGTTGGCCGCGCTTTACGGGGCAGAGGTGGAAGAGCCAAAAACGGTTCGGCGCAGCGTCAGTCATTCCCATGTGCTGGCCAAGGCCATGCGCGCCGCCCCTCATGCCCGTGCCATCAGCCGCCGCCTGACCGCCAAGGCGGCCAGCCGGTTGCGCCGTCTGGACTATCGGGCGCGCTGTGTCGGCCTGTATGTGCGCTTTGCGGCGGGGGGGCGTTGGCGTGGCGAGGCGGGGGTGCAGGCCACCCAGGACAGCTTTTTATTGTTGAAAACCCATGATGCCCTGTGGGCACAGATGAGCGCAGAACGCCCGGCAGAATGCGCCCGGGGCCTGCGCCAGGTCAGCGTCTGGCTGACCGGCTTGCAGGCGGTGGATACGTTGGCGCTGGACCTTTTTGAGGGTGGCGGTGATCCGGCCTATTCCCGCTCTCAGGAGCGCGAACATTTATGCCGGGCGCTGGATGGCCTGAACCGCCGTTATGGACGCAATGCCATCAGCATCGGGGCGCACAAGGCGAATGTGGGCGAATATACCGGCGTAAAAATTGCCTTTACCCGTATTCCCGACGCCCCGGAGTTTGATGAATAGGGAAACGCTATCTCTGGCACTGCGGGCAGTAAAAACTGGATCGACCGGATTGGATAATGCGCCGCACAGTGCCGGGGCAGGTGGTGTGCATACAGGGTTCGCCCTCGCGGCCATAGACCACAAAGCGATGCTGGAAATAGCCCAGCACCCCATCCACGGCGGCATAATCGCGCAATGTCGATCCCCCGGCCTTGATGGCCTCGGCAATGACCTCGCGTATGCAAACCAACAGGCGTTCGCGGCGTTTGGGGCCAATGGTTTTGATCAGGGTTTTGGGATGAATGCCGGCGCGGTAAAGCGCTTCGCATACATAGATATTGCCCAGCCCGGCCACCACATGCTGGTCCAGCAAAGCGGTCTTGACTGGGCGGGCCTTGCCGATGAACTGCTCGGCCAGCCAGGCCGATGAAAAACCATTGCCCAGCGGTTCTGGCCCCAGATCCGACAGGAATTTGTTATTGTTTAGGTCGGCGCTTTTACACAGGTCCATAAAGCCAAAACGGCGTGGATCGTTATAAAGAATGCGATGATCATTGCTGAGGAGCCATTCAACATGGTCATGGGCCGCCTTGGTGTCCGGCGGCGGGTTCTCGCCGGGGGGCACAATGGAAAAGCGCCCGGACATGCCCAGATGCGCGATCAATGTTTCGCCGCGGCTAAGATCGATCAACAGATATTTGGCGCGGCGGTGCACCCGTAAAACTTCTGTGCCGGTCAGTCGATCACAAAATGCAGGTGGAAATGCAAAGCGCAGATTTGGCCGGTTGATGTTGGCACGCCGGATGGTCTGGCCCTCCATGATGGGGGCAAGGCCGGATCGGACGGTTTCAACTTCGGGAAGCTCGGGCATAGTGTCTCATCCTATAGCGCGGCGCGACGAGGGGCGCTATGGTCCGGCTCATGACTAGTACTGAACATAAAGACGATACCACC
>WFTT01000106.1 GCA_015485335.1 Robiginitomaculum sp. | reverse complement strand
GACCAGCACACCGCGTTTGAACAATCGCCCCACCGCCACAATCTGCACCGCCGGGGCCGCCAGCCCCAGTGCGCATGGACAGGTAATGATCAGTACCGCCGCCGCGATCAGCACTGCATGGTGCACCCCGGCCCCGGCCACGATCCAGCCAATAAACGACAAGGCCGCCAACGTATGCACAATCGGCACATAGGCCTGTGCGGCGCGATCCGCCAGTTTGACAAAACGTCCGCGGGCCGTCTCACCGGCCTCGACCAGGCGGGTCAGCTCCGCAAGAAGCGAATCTTCGGTGCGCGCGCTGGCCCGCACCACCAGCTTGTCGGTCAGATTGACCATGCCGGCGCGAATGGCATCGCCCGCCTTGACCAGATCCGGCGCGCTTTCACCGCTGACCAGCGCCATATCGACGTCCGAGCGCCCTTCGATAATCTGGCCATCCACCGGGGCGCGATCACCAGGCCATAGAATAATTGTATCACCGGGTTCAATATCGCGAGCCTGAACCGCCTGCACACTGCCGTCTTCAGCCACCCGATTGGCGGTCGCGGCCTGCAAAGACAGTAATTCGCGCGCCGCGAGGCGGGTTTGCCCACGCAAGCGATGGTCCAGCCAGCGCCCGATAAGCAAAAAGAACAATAGCATTACCGCGGCATCAAAATAGGCGTGTTCGCCGCCGGTCATGGTCTCATAAAGACTGACCCCCAGGGCCAGCAATACCGCCAGCGAGATGGGCACATCCATATTGGCCTTGCCCTTGCGCAAAGAGGCATAGGCCGAACGAAAAAACGGCTGACCGGCAAAAGCGGCCGCCGGCAAGGCAATCAGGGCCGACATCCAGTGAAAGAAAACCCGGGTGGTGTCTTGCATTTCACCATTAAACCCGGCCCAGACGGAGACCGAGAAGAGCATAATGTTCATGGCGGCAAAACCCGCCACGGCCATGCATAATAGTAGGAAGCGCCCCTGTTTATCACGCTCCACCTCGGCCTCGCCGGGATCATAGGGCGAAACCTGATAACCCAGATCCGCCACGGTGCGCGCGATCAGGCCCGGATCGGCTGCCCCGGGGATCCAGTTCACCGACAGCTTGCCGGTGGAAAGGTTCAACTGGCTCAGCTGTACCCCCTCTATGGCATTGACGCCTTTTTCAATCTTGGAAATACACCCGGCACAACGCGCCCCGCGCACCAGTAAATCCAGATGCGCCAGACCGTCGTCTTCGGTACGTACAAAGGCAGAGGGGTCCGCCGCCGCGCCGGGCATGGCCACCGGCCCACCCATGGTAGGGCAACCACGATCCCGCGAATCAATTTCTGTATCGCCAACGCTCATAACCGCCCCTTAAAGGGAAACCCCCATTGATTATCTTTGCGTATGGCCACGCCTTCAAATTCCATAGTGCGAGAAGGAAACTGGTTGGCATCCAGCGCCGCGCGATATTGCCCCGGCCCACTGGGCAGCAGTTTCAAATTCCGATCCTCATGGGGCAGCCCCGGCCAAAACAGATGTACCGAAACGCTAAGTCCGTCCACTGGGCCTTTATTATTCTGAATGGTCACCAGGACGGCCTGGTCATTATCAATAATGAAACGGGCCTTCCATCCTTCGGCCCTGGCAATTTCACGGGCCTCGATAGTTTGATTGTAATGGATGCCTTTCTGAAACGGATGAGAGACGCTCATCCCCGGAAAGGTGCCGGTGGCCTTGACAATAAACAGCGTATTAACCCCGATAATGATGCCAAAAAAGACGATCATCCCGGCCAGTACGTGCCAGCCTTTTACCCTGTATGGCGTTTTTTTCATGGTTTGCCTGACAGAAATACCGTCTTGTTGACGGCCCGTTCCCCGCCCCCAAGCTCTTCTACAAGAATGGAAACGGGCGTTGAGGTTTTCAAGGTTTTTACCGTTTTCGCGGGCACCGTAACATAAATTTTGATCACCCGAACCTTATCAGGCTCGGCAACCACCGTAACCGTGTCATCTTTGGTTTCAAGGCCGATCGCCTTCAGTGAACTGTCCTTGATCCCCTCTACGGAAACACGGAATTTGCGGATATTGGGCGCCTTGTTGATGATTTTCAGCGTATAGCCATTGCGCACCGAACCATCGGAAAGACGCACAAAAGTCGGGCTGCGATCCCGCAGGGTGTTCAGATCCAGGGTCGAGCGGGTCATCAGGCCGTACATCATGATCGCAGCAATGCCGCCCACCAGAATGGCATACAGAATGATGCGGGGACGAAACAGGCGATAAACCGGCTTTTCGCCCTTGGGCAGACGCTTGCGGTTGCGTTCCGTATCATAGGCAATCAGCCCTTTGGGCCTGCCTATTTTTTCCATTACGTCATCGCAGGCATCAATGCATAGCGCACAATTAATGCATTCCAACTGGTCGCCGTCGCGGATATCAATGCCCATGGGGCATACCGCCACACACATTTTACAATCAATGCAATCGCCGCGCCCTTCCCAGCTATCACCTTTTTTGTGCGGG
Organism: Robiginitomaculum sp.; assembly: GCA_015485335.1. Lineage (GTDB taxonomy): Bacteria > Pseudomonadota > Alphaproteobacteria > Caulobacterales > Maricaulaceae > Robiginitomaculum_B. The sequence continues at coordinate 52,691 of WFTT01000106.1, read as the reverse complement.
CCACGTGGCTCGCCGCGATAAGCACGATAGGTAACCTCGAAACTGTCTTCGTCGGTCAAGGCCCCCTGGATACGCGGCCAGGGACACATATAGGTACAGACCTGTTCGCGCATGGTGCCGGCCAGCGTATAGGTGGTGAAGGTCAAAATGGCGGTGAACAAATATGCCGATATGGGCGCCTGGCCGACAAAGAAGCCACGCACCACGGTGGGTGCATCCAGAAAATACAAGACAAACACACCGCCGGTCAGGAACGAAATCAGCAACCAGGCACTGTGCTTGATGATTTTTTTGACCAGTTTTTTTCCGCGCAAGGGTTTGCGCGCCAGTTTGATCCGGGCATTGCGATCCCCCTCTACCATGCGTTCGACAGCAATGAAAAGATCTGTCCAGATGGTTTGCGGGCAGGCATAACCGCACCACACACGACCAAACAGCGAGGTTGCCATAAACAGGCCAAAGGCCGCCAGCATCAAAAGCCCGGTAATGTAATAGACTTCTTGGGGCCAGATCTCGATAAAAAAGAAATAAAAACGCCGCCCGGCAAAGTCGGCCAATACCGCCTGATCCGGTGCCCCCGGCCCCCGATCCCAGCGGATAAAGGGCACCACATAGTAAATCCCCAAAAGGACAAACAGAAACGCCCATTTGATTTTTCGATACGTACCATGGGCCAGTTTTGGATAAATCGGAATACGTTTTTGATAAAGCTCGCGGTGTTCGGGCTTGTTAACGGCCGTCACATCTATCTTATCAACGCCGTGGGCCGCGCGTTTTGATTTAGAGGATTGAGGCCCGCCGGTTTTACCCGACGAGCCCCCAATGATCGTAGTTTTTCCCAATCTGGCCTCCAGGGCCTTTCAATTTGTGTTATTCACCGCCACCAAGCGAGTGAACATAAACAGCCAATGCCTGGATCGTCCAAGGTTCAAGGCGGCCCTGCCAGGTTGGCATGACCCCATTGCGGCTATTGGTAATGGTTTCGGTAATGGTGGCCCGATCACCGGCATAAAGCCAGTCAGCGTCCGTCAGATTTGGTGCCCCCAGCTCACGCGTTCCCTTGCCATCTTCGCCGTGACACATGGCGCAATTGTCGGCAAACAGGGGTTGCGCACGCGCCACCGCCGCCTTGTCGGCCTCGCGGCCAGACAGTGATACCACATATTCCACCAGATCCTTGATTTCATCCTTGGAAAGCAGACCATCGCGGCCAAAGGCTGGCATTTGTGAAAAGCGGGTATCATCGCCGGTGGAGCGAATACCATTGGTAATGGTGTATTTGATATCGTCGAGCGTACCGCCCCACAGCCAGACATCATCCACCAGTGCCGGATACCCAAAGGTGCCAACACCGCCGGAACCATGACAAGTGGCGCAATTATCGCCAAAGGCGGATTTACCCGCCGCCATGGCAAAGTTCAGTAATTCCGGATTATTTTCTATCTGGTCCAGTGCCGTATTGATCAGGCGGGCCTCGTCCGGCCCGCGAGACGCGGCCAGTTTGACCATATCTTTTTCAAACGTGGCCCGTTCTGAATAATGGCGCAGCCCCTTCAGATAGGTGTCTGCCCATGGCAAAGGCCATGAAGGCATCAGCACCATATAGACAATGGCAATGGCAATACACCCGAACCATATCGTCAACCACCAGCGCGGCAAGGGGGTGTTCAGTTCTTTAATTCCATCCCATTCATGGCCCGTGGTTTCGGTACCTGAATGATCATCAACTTCCGGACGGTCTGACATTACTGATCCTCCCCGTTTTCAAGAGGCCCATCATTAAGAGGGATTTGCGCTGCTTCATCAAAGCGCCGCTGGTTACCCGGCCACAAGGCATAAAGCAGGACCAGCGCAAACAGTAGGGCAAAATAAACCAGCCCCCAGGTCTGTGCGAACTTAGCTACATCTTCGTAATTCATGATCGCCTCCTAACGCAGATTTTCTTCGGCATCGGCTTCGTAGGTTGAAAAATCAACCAGCGTGCCGAGCATTTGCAAATATGCGATCAGAGCATCCATTTCCGTCAGATGTTCCGGGTCACCATCAAAATCACGAACATTGGCGCCAGGATAACGGGCAATAAAGCCATCATAATCATCGGCATATTCGTCAACTTGCGTGGCCAGGTCTGACTTGGCCGCTGCAATTTGGGCTTCGGTATAGGGCACCCCAACCATTTTGTTGGCCTTAAGGTCTGCCTCGATGGTGCGGCCATCCAGAATATTGTCCAACAGGAATTTATAAGGCGGCATGACCGATTCCGGCACCACGGCCTGAGGGTGGGTCAAGTGTGCCAAATGCCAGGCATCGGAATATTTTCCGCCAACACGTGCCAGATCCGGTCCGGTACGTTTGGAGCCCCATTGGAACGGATGGTCATACATGCTTTCCGCGGCCAGGCTGTAATGACCATAGCGTTCGGCTTCATCACGCAGCGGACGGATCATCTGGCTGTGGCACAGATAACACCCTTCGCGGATATAGACGTTACGCCCGGTCAGTTCCAGCGGCGTATAAGGCCGCATCCCGTCCACTTTCTCAATCGTGCTGGAAAGATAGAAGAGCGGCGCAATTTCCACCAGGCCACCAATGGAGACGACCACCAGAATGCCAAGGGTCAGGATCAGAGAGTTTTTCTCAAATATCTCGTGTTTGAATTTCATCTCTCTCTCCCTAGCTCACAGCCGGTATGGCGCTGGGCAGTGGTGCTATATCCGGCACGCTTTCGCCTTTGCGCACATCACCGCGGGCGGTGCGCCACAAATTGTATGCCATGATCATAGCACCGATGAGGAACAACAGCCCCCCGGTTGCCCGGATAATGTAATAGGGATGCATTGCCTCAACAGTTTCCACGAAGGAATATTCCAGGAAACCAAAGCTGTTATAGGCACGCCACATCAGGCCCTGCATGATCCCGCTGACCCACATGGACGTGATGTAGAACACAATCCCGATGGTGGAGATCCAGAAATGCCATTCCACCAGATCGTTGGAATAGAGCCGTTTGCGTTTCCATACCCATGGCACCAGACAATACATGGCCCCAAAGCTGACATAGGCCACCCAGCCAAGGGCACCGGAATGCACGTGACCAATGGTCCAGTCTGTATAGTGCGACAGCGAGTTGACCGCGCGAATGGACATGACCGGCCCTTCAAAGGTGCTCATGCCGTAGAAGGCCACGGAAACCACCAGCATGCGCATTACCGGATCGGTACGCAGCTTGTCCCAGGCCCCGGAAAGCGTCATCAGGCCGTTGATCATCCCCCCCCAGGACGGCATCCACAGGGCGATCGAGAAGGTCATGCCCAAGGTCTGTGCCCACATGGGCAGTGCCGTGTAGTGCAGATGGTGTGGTCCGGCCCAGATATAGATGAAAATCAGTGACCAGAAGTGCACAATGGACAGGCGATAGGAGTATACCGGTCGCTCGGCCCGTTTGGGCACGAAGTAGTACATCATGCCCAAGAAACCGGCGGTGAGGAAAAAACCCACCGCATTATGGCCGTACCACCACTGGGTCATGGCGTCCTGAACCCCGGAGAAGAGCGAATAGCTCTTGTGTTCGGTCAGGCTGATCGGCACAGAAAGATTGTTGATGATGTGCAACATGGCCACGGTGACGATGAACGCCAGATAGAACCAGTTGGCCACGTAAATATGTTTAATTTTGCGTTTCCACAATGTCCCCAGGAACACCAGCAGATAAGCTACCCAGACAATGGTCAGCCAGATATCGATATACCATTCAGGCTCTGCATATTCCTTGCTTTGGGTGATGCCGCTGACATAGCCGGTGGCGGCCAGCACGATGAAGAGCTGATAGCCCCAGAACACGAACCAGGCCCAGACCCCGCCCGCCAGACGGGCATGACAGGTGCGCTGGACCACATAAAATGAGGTCACCATCAGGGCATTGCCGCCAAAGGCAAAGATCACCGCCGAGGTATGTACCGGCCTCAATCGCCCAAAATTCATCCAGCCAAAGTCTGGATTGTACATGATGTTGGGAAAGGCCAGTTGCGAGGCAATAATCACCCCGACCAGAAAGCCAACGAGGCCCCAGAATACTGTGGCTACAATGCCAGCCTTGATCAGGCCTTCCTCATAGCGGGTCTGGTCAAAATTCAGACCACTGGCCGCGCGCATAAACAGCGCCGCAATGCCCAATGTAAAGGCGCCAAGAAGGATGACCGCATGAACCTTCATCAAAGGATCTTCGGTCTTGGCGGTTAAAAACAAACTGACCAGCGCCAGCACACTTAAAAACACGCCCAGCGTCAGTACATCCAGTCCAATGCCCTTGCGGGCAGCAGAGTCATTCATGGTGAGGCTCCCCCTCATGCCACCGTGACCAGCCACGGCTTTTGATAGTATATCAACGATGGTTTGAGCGTTTTCTCAAGGGCTTTACTGCCGTATATATTTGGATGCGCTAATATGTCGCATCTAGTACATTGGCCCTTCGCAAACGCGCAAACTTTCGCCAATGTTGATGATGTTAAACAGATTCGAAGGCAGGTAGAAAATGAATTCACACGCTGCGCGGGTTATTTCCGTAATCAGGGGTACGGATGTGCGCCTGTTGATGGCTTTGCTGGCCGCCATTGCCTTTGTGGCCTCCTGCCTGTCCATGGCTGCCCTGTATCAGGATCCTTTCGCCCATCTGAAGCTATGTCTGGGAGGTGAAGTGCCGGTGCCAGGGAATGGTGCCCTGGTGCTCTATGGCCATTGCGCCTGGTGTTATGTGGCCGTGGGTCTGGGGCTGGCCGCCCTGATTGCCCCGCCAAAACAGGATTGATCAGGACGGGTGAAATGCCATGGTGCGGTCAAACCGGCGCAAGGCCCGCCCCGGCAGACGCGATACCGGCCCCAGGGGCAAAGCCTCGAACCCGCGCTGAATGGCCTGTGCACTCTGGCGCAATAGCGCCCCAAAGGAAGGAGCCAGGGCCGTGCCTGAGCACACCGGCACCACATGGCCGCCAAACTGTCGTTTATAGCGATAATCGCCCACCCCCAGATGCATCTGGCCAATGCCGGCGGCCGCATGATTTTCCAACATTTTGAACATTAGTGTATGGCCAGGGCCAAAGCGGGAAAACTGGGGATCATAGGCCGGGAACCAGTAATGGGCGGCCTGGGCGCTTTTCATACCAAAATGCGCCGCCACCAGTACGTTCCCAACCCGCAGGGTGGATAACTGCCCAACCAGATGGTCGCTTTTGACCTCGGCAATGGCTCGCAACAAGTCTCCGGTCCAGGGTACGGAAAACACATCGAAAAAACCTGTTGCCCGATATTGTGCACTTTTCCATTTCAGTAAGCTGGCAAAGGCCGCTGGGTCCGTATCATTCATGGTAAAGACCAGATCGCCATGATCACGCTCCAGACGGCGAGCATTGGCCTCGTATTTTTTGAAAGTCTTTTTATGGGCGGCCAACTGTACCGTATACCAGTGCGCATAACCTTTACTGAGATCAGCAGTATGACAGTCTTCTTGTGCCTCAAAACTGGGGGCAAAACTGGTTTGGGTCGCCGGAACAAATCCGAACGGGTAAACACTGATGCCGGCGGCCCGCAAAATGGCATTGATCTCAAATGTCATGCCGGGTTCCGCGATCAGGCCCTGAAAATCACCCAGCGGCCCGCCCAGAGGCAAGGCATAGCCCAATGGCGCACGATGAAACGGGAAAAAACCTTTTATCGTGCCACCGATTCTTAAAACCGCCACCTGTGTGTCGGCACGTACCCGATCACAGGCGAGCGCAAACTCAAGCGTGTAATACGGGCTGTGCAATGCCGGGTCGGCCTGTTGAAAGGCGCGCCAGGCCTGTGCTTCCTCATAGGTAAGCGCAGATGGTTTTTTGACGTTTACGTCCACAATTTGTGGTTCCTGATTTTATTTCGTTTTGTTCACCGAGAGTTAGTGCGTTTGTTCTACCCTATAAATCCTAACAACGCGCTAGCGCCCAAAGAACAGGACAAAACATGCTTTGGCGGCACCTTCTTGGCTATTTGCCGGTTAATATTGCCCAGGCTTTGGCGGGCTTTGGCGGCATATTTTTGCTGACCCGTCTGCTCAGCCCGGAAGATTATGGCCGCTATGGGCTGGCCTTTGCGGTGATGACGTTTTTTCATTCAGTCCTGTTCACCTGGATGGAAGCGGCCATGGCGCGCTTTTATGCTCGGGCCGAAGCCAATCATTCATTAAAAGACCATCTGGCCAGCGCCTATGTGAGTTTGGCGGCATTTTCGGTCATTGGCGCGGTACTTGGCGGCATTGCCATATCCTTTTTGCCTTTACCCACCGATTTCAAAACCATTTTGGGCTTTGCGCTGGCTGCCGCTATTTTGCGGGCCGCCCTGAACCTGACCATGCAGGCGCGCCGCGCCGCCAGAGAGGTCAATCGCTATAGCTTGATCGAATTTTTCCACATCTCCATGGGCTTTGGTCTGGGGATCATGCTGGTTGCCGCCACCGATTTGCGTGCCGCCGGCCCGTTTGCTGGCATGGCCGTAGCCGCGGGCATCGCGCTGGCATTTGACCTGCCTCATATGTTGGTCCGCGCCAAAGGCGGACGGGCCTCCATGCAAAACCTGAAAGTTTTTGCGCTTTATGGCCTGCCGATTTCGCTCTCTTTGGTGTTGGAATATGCCTTGTCTACCGGTGACCGCTTTTTGATTGCCGGGTATTTGGGCACGGCCTCGGTGGGCATTTACACCGCCGGTTATGGCCTGGCCAATCGCACGCTGGATGTAATCTTTGTCTGGGCGGGCATGGCGGCGGCCCCCCTGACCATTGCGGCGCTGGAACATGGCGGCATGGAGGATGCCCGTGCCATGGCGCGCAAGGCCTTTGGGTATATGGCACTGCTGACCTTTCCGGCGGCAACGGGGCTGGCCCTGGTGGCAGTGCCACTAGCGACCATCATGACCGGCCCGGCCTTTCGCGCCCAGGCCGCGACCATCATTCCCTGGATTGCGCTGGCCGGCCTGATGAACGGGATCATGACTTATTATCTGCACGAGGCCTTTACCCTGTCCAAACGCACCGGCGTGATGGCCGCGGTAATGGCTTTTCCAGCCTTATTGAACATTGCGCTGAACATGTTGTTACTGCCCCGTCTGGGCCTGCAAGGGGCGGTGATTGCCACGGTCATTGCCTATTTTGCCGGCATGGTGCTCAGCGCCATGATCGGCCGACGGTATTTTCCCCTGCCCTTGCCCTATGGAGCGGCGGCCAAAACCATTATGGCCTGCGCCGTTATGGCCGCGGGGATATTGCTGGTGCCATGGCCATCTGAGTGGCCGGCAACCGCCTTGCTGATGGCACAGGCGAGCCTTGGGGCCCTGCTGTATGGCATAGCCGCTTTTGCCTTTAATCTGGCTGATTGCCGCGACCTTGTGGGGCGCCTGAGCGATCGCTTGCGTAAACATCAGGAGGTGCCGACATGAGTAACGGTTCTCAAACCCTGCCCACCATTCATAACAATGCCTTCTGGCAACATGATGCCCCCATCGTGCTGAGCGTACTGATCCCGTTCTACAAGGACGATCCGCATAATCTTTTGCGCCGCCTGGCCAAAACCGCGCCCGATGATGTGGAAATCATTCTTTATGATGATGGCAGCAATGATCCCCTGCTTAGCCAGTGCATGGATGCCGCCACCGCCGCCGCAGAAATACCGGTGCAACTGATCAGCGCCAGTGAAAATCTGGGGCGTGCAGCGGCCCGCAATGCGCTAATCCGTTCTGCACGTGGCCAATGGGTATTGTTTCTGGACGCCGACATGATGCCCGAACAGGATGATTTCCTGGTAAACTGGATGGCTTGTATCAAGGTCGAAAAACCGGCCATAGCCTTTGGCGGCTTTAGCGTCTCCACCGACGATACTGTGCCGCCAACCCTGGCGCTGCATCAGGCCTTTTCCCAGCGTTCTGATTGTCTGCCGGCACGCATAAGGGCGCAAAACCCGGCCAAGCATGTGTGCACATCCAATTTGCTGGTCCGCCGCGATGTCCTGCGTGACTGTCCCTTTGATAAAGGCTTTGCCGGCTGGGGCTGGGAAGATGTGGAATGGGCCGCCCGCGCTGCCAAGCGCCATAGTATTTTGCATATTGATAACCCGGCCCGTCACCTGGGTCTGGAAAGTGCCGACACGCTGGTGCGTCGTTTTCGGGATTCGGCCCCCAATTACGCCCGGTTTGTGCAACGTCACCCGGATCTGGCCCGCACCCTGCCCAGTTGGAAGGCGGCGCATTTTTTACGCAAGATTCCGACGCTTTTGCTGTTCCGCCCCCTTTTGGCAGCCATGGCCAGGGATACGTCTGGGCTAATCCCCCTGCGCCTACGCGTTTTGGCGCTCAAGCTCTGGCGGTCCAGCTGGTATGCCAAGGTGTTGCCATGAGCGCTCCCTATATCCCCACCAGTGGCTTGATCAGCAAGTTAAAGCGCCGCCTTACGCGCCTGCAGGCGCGTAAAAGCATGGACTGTGCGCAAGGGCGCTTTTTGGTGAGTTTCAGTTTTGATGACTTCCCCAAAAGCGCTGCACAGACCGGTGCCGAAATTTTGCAAAGCTTTGGCTGGCGCGGCACCTATTATACCAGTGCCGCTTTTGAAAACACCTCCAACCATTTGGGTGATCTGTTCTCCGCCGCCGATGTCAGTACCTTGATTGCAAACGGGCATGAAATCGGCTGTCACACCGAAAACCATATTGATTGTGCGCTAAACCCGCCGGTGATTATCGAGCGGGAAATCCGGCGCAATCAAAACCGGCTGCGGGCACTGGGCGCACCGATCCCCACCTCGTTTGCTTTTCCCTATGGGGAAACCTCAGCCGCCGCCAAAACCTTGCTGGGACAGCACTATACCACCTTGCGGGGCGTACGCCCGGGCATTAATCGCCGCTTTGCCGATGCGCACCAGCTCAGCGCCGTCGCCATTGAAGGCACGCTGGCCGACAAGGATACCCCTCTTGCCTATGCGGACGATCTTGGTGCCTCGCCGGGCTGGCTGATTTTTTATACGCACGATGTGCGCGACACCCCCGGCGAATGGGGTTGCACGCCGGAACTTTTCAAGGCCGTCTGTACGGCGGTGGACGAGGCCGGGTTCGAAGTCTTACCCGTGGGCAAGGCTATGGCCAGCCTGTCCGTGATGGAGAAAGCCGCATGACCCCGGATGTTTCCGTCGTCATTCCCACCTTTCGTCGCCCGGATTTTGTGGAACGGGCGGTAAAGAGCGTATTATTGCAAAAAGGCTTCAAGGCGCTGGTTGAAATTGTGGTGCTGGACAATGATCCCGAGGCCTCGGCCCGAGAAACCGTAGAATCACTGGCCGCCTCTACACGCTGGCCCATTGAATATGGCCATGAACCGGAACCCGGCGTGGCCAATGCGCGTAATGCAGCCCTGCGGCTGGCCAAGGCCAAACTGATCGTATTTCTGGATGATGATGAAATTGCTGCCGAGGGCTGGTTGAAATCCCTTCTGGATGTACAAGAAGAAACCAATGCTGATGCGGTCTTTGGTCCGGTCAAGGGAAAGGTCGCGGCCAACACCCCGCACCAAGCCTATATCGAGGCACGCTTTACCCGCCAAGGCCCTCCGCAATCAGGCCTCATTGATACCTATTACGGGTGTGGCAATTCACTGATTAAACGCGCCAAGTATTTTTCAGATGCGCCAATCTTTGACCCGGCAACCAATGAAACCGGGGGCGAGGATGATGCGCTGTTTTCTGCGGCGCTGGCCGATGGGGCCAGATTTGCATGGGCCACCAACGCCCTGGTTTATGAGATGATCCCGCCAACGCGCGCCACGTTATCTTACGCCCTGTCCAAGGCCTTTGCCTTTGGTCAGGGACCAACACAAACCTGTTGGCAGCACCGCAAGGTTTTTGGCGTTTTATATTGGATGGCGGTAGGCCTTGGACAGTTTGCCCTCTTTGGCACTCTATATGGAACAAAGCGTTTATTGAGGGCCAAGCCAAAGCCTGAAACCCTGGACCGGGCCGTTCAGGGCCTTGGAAAATTTCTGTGGTTCAAAGGGCTGGAGCCACGCTTTTACGGTGCATCTGCCTTGTGATCAGGCTTTGCCGGTCCGGCCCCGAAAAGCTTGGCCGCCGTGGCGGCAAAGACAATCCAGCCAAGGTTGTTTTGCTGTAAAATATTGCTTTCAGACATAGAGAACAACAAAAACACCAGCGTCGAGATCAGCGCCCAATAGGCAGTTTTATCGTGCAATACACTACGCAAGGCGGCGATAAGGGCGCTAAGATAGGTCAGCGCAAAAATCAGAACCCCAACCAGACCTATGGATAACCAGGTTTCCAGCCATCCATTATGGGCGGTGGGGACCAGCCATTCGGTCTGTTGGCGCACCCAAAAGGCCGGGCCAGTTTCATCCAGCCAGAACACCCCATAGCCATGGCCCAACCAGGGGTGATGCTTGATTTGAGAAAAGAGCGCTTCCCAGATATCCGTACGCCCGGTCAGGGTCGGGTCTTTGCCGATCAGACCAAACATGAACTTTGGCGCGAACTCGACCGCCAAAGCCAGGCCAACCCCAAAGATTACCCCAAAATACACTAGGGGGATACCAATCAGCGGGCTGCGCCGAAACACATACAGCCCCCCCACCCCGGCAAAGGCCAGAATCATCGCCAGCAGGGAAGTTTTGGAGGTAGAGAGCAAAATCAGGGCAACAGAGAGCGCCAATAGTGGCCCCCACAGCCAGGCCCGTTTGGGTCGGAATATCAGGGCGCACAGGCACAAGTGCGCTGCCTTGGCCATGTTCATGCCCAGATCATTCTTTTCCCACCACAAACCGGCCCAGGCCCCGGGATGGGTGGTTTGCATAATGCCCTTGTCTGGCACCAACAGCACAAAGATCAGGCTCATCACCGCCAACATGCCATAGGTGGCCGCCAGCAGTTCGATCAGATCGCTCCAGTCATAGCGCGAGGCCAGATAGATCGCGAAAGCAGTGGTCATCAACAGTGCGATGGAGCGGCGAAAGGTAAAACCCGGCTCGATCGACCAGAGCGTAGAGGCAATCGCCAGCAACACCGGCAATAACAATAAAAAACTGCGGGCCACCCCCTTGGCGGTAATCAGTGGGTGCTGAACCACCAGAATGAGAATAAAAAAATAAACGCCGTAATACAGCATCCGCACCCAGGAGGTATCGGTGGTCGCCGCAGACGTTTCGATCAGCGGGCCAAAAAACGCACTGGAAAAGATCAACAGGAAAATCAGTGTGACCGAGACTTCCAATACTCCGCCAAACTGCCCCAGCGTAAAGGGACGCCGGGCCGGCATGTCCATAGTCATGCTCATGGAGTTTGACCAAGACACCACAGGTGCCTTTCCATGCATAAAAGGGAATATGGTTGAACCGTTGACATCACCGCCCCAATAGAGGGCGTTATGGTTAACAGAGACTTACTGCGCAGCCTGCTTAACCGGGTCCATGCCTTGTCTGGGTACCGCATTATAGATCACCCCCAGGCAACGTCCGCCCCGGCCTTCTATTTGTTGTTGTACCTTTTGGATCTGTGCCTTTGGATCGGCCGGATGGGCAACAATGATCACGCCATCCGCATCCACCGCTGTTACCAGACCGCCACGGCTGCGGTGCAGGACCGGGGCATCAATAATGGTCAGATCGGCCTTGGTGCGCACATGCTCCCAATAGGTTTTTGAAGGACGCAAATGTACATGCTGTTTGGGCCGCAACAGATCGCTGCGAAAATGGCTGACATAAAGGGAATGCGCCCCCACCCGGTGCATATTCATATAATAGCGGTCGCCGGCCTTGCGCCCATCCTCGCGCACCAGTTCGGGATGGATGCGCCAAAACAGCGGCTGGCCCTCCTGAGCCATGGCGGTGGCCGGCCCCAATGCCCCGTACAGCGCCTGTGCCTTGGGGCTGGAAAACATCTGAAAATGCGTATTGGTATAAAAATCAAGATCAAACAGCCAGATCCCGCGTGACGAGCGCGGCGCCATCATGCGCGCAAAGGCCCGCGCACAGGTAGAAACCCCACAGCCGGTATGCACGCCTATGAACTGTAAGACCACGCCGCTTTGGCGAAGAGCCAGCTGTTCATAAACCCGGCTTAAACCAGATAATTCCCGACTAAGATCAATCATTAAATCCAGGTTCCGAATCCATACCTTCAGTTAAGGTAAACTTGGTTAACGAGATATGACCAAGCCGTGTTCGGAAAACGCAGAGAGCCGCGTTTTAACGACGCGCCGGTATGCTGCCCAGAATAGGTAAATCGCCAGAGGGGGCCGCCCCAGCCGGAGCCACGCCAACACCGGCGGGATCTTCGGCCAGAATATAGGGAAAGGATGGGTCTACATGCTGTGCAGGTGGCGGCATGGGACGTTTTGGTGCACGCGGCCTTTCCGGCTCTGTCGGAGGTTCCGGTGTGGGGGTCATACTTTCTTGACGCTGAACCGGAGCCCGTACAATGGACAGAATCGCGCTGTAAAGACCAACGCAAAGGGCGGTAAACATGGCAAACAGAAAGGCCCCAATTGCTGCAGGACGCTTAAGGGACTTGCCCTTGACCGGCAGGGTTGGGTGTTCGATCACCCGAATGTTGTCGGATTTAAGCGCGGCCAGATTGCGGCGAGTAATCAATTCCTGCTCGCGGGAGGCAAATTGCTCGTAATTCTTTTCCATGATCCGTGCCCGGCTGGCCAGTCGCTGGTACTCTGGGAACAGGTTCTGAAAGCGCCGCTGTCGCGCATTGATCTTTGCAATCTGTGATTTCAAAACCTTGATCTTGGCATTATTCGACTGCTGTTCGGCTTCATAGGTCAGCTTACTGGTCTGCAACCCTTGATAGATGGTATTGACGCCGGTGCGCTTGGTGCCCGTATTCTGACTGCTGCCGCTGTTTAAATAACGTTCCGTGCGCGCAATCCGGGCATTGATTTCTTTAACCGGGCTGGAGGTTGGCAGATATTTTGCCAGCAATTGCTCACGCTCCAGCTTCAGGGCTGCCAACTGACCAGAGCTGGCATCATCGGTATATTGTTCTACGGTTTTTGGGGTTTCCGCCATGCGCGTATTGATAATGCTCAGCGCGCTTTCAATCTCCTGTTGGCGGGCCTGTGCGGTCAGTAACTGATCCCGCAGCACGGCAATACGCGTGCCCAGTGCCGTACGTTCGGCCTCAAAATCGCCAATGCCGTTTTTGACCAGAAAGTGTTCCAATTCCTTATTGACCTGTTGCAGCGCCTTTTCTGAGGTCTGCCGCTCGGCCTCAAAGCCATTTTCGCCATCATCAATCAATACCTCGCGGCGATAGCGGTGGTATTCTTCTATAAATGCGCTTAAGACATCCCGGGCAGTTTGCGGATTCAGATGACGAAACGTGACATAGACCAAAGGCTGGTTGGGCGCCGTATAAGCGCCAAGGTCTTTGGTCATGTTGTGCAGGGCGGTGCCAATAATCCGGGTGCGGTTTTGCGGTTCCAGCTCCAGCTTCATGGCCAGTTTTGGGTATAGTCGCCGCAAACCGATTTTTTTCAGCACCCGTTCTTTCAGTTCAGCCGCGGTGATAAAACCGACTTCGGCCTGAATCATCTGATCGGCAGAAAACGCCGTTCCCTGCCCGGCCGTTCCCACAATCGGGTTATAAATATACTCTTCGCCAAACTGGACCAGTATCTTGCCCTGGGCGGTATAGGTCTTCTTCAGCGTCATTACCCCTGCCATGGAGACGCCAAAAATCAATATGAATACGAAAAACATCAACAACTTGCGGGCAAAGACGTGCCCCAGCAATTCGACAAACGAGACCTCGGAAAGGTGCGCCCACCCACCTGTGGACGCCCCTCTGGCCGGTGTTCCTGGCTGTTCCTTGGAATGTTTTGTCATCGAATCTCTGCAAACCTAATTCGTATTTGACGCCATCATTCAGGCATCGTGTTTAACAATTCCTAACCATTGTCGTTAAGATTTGGGTAAATTCTCTGTTGAACAGGAAAATGCTGTGAACTTGTCGCGTATCTGCACCGCACTGCCGATGATGGCCTTATTGTCTCTGACGGCATGCGCCAGTGGCGGCTATCACCGTTACCCCAAGGGCTCTGGCGGGTATTATCAGGGGACGCCCTCTGGTCAATACCGTCAAAATGGTGGCGGCAACCAGGCCGTTGCCGGTGGCTTTCGCACCTGGCGTGATTCTGACCCGCAATACCGGCTATTGCCGGGCGACCAGCTGGACATCATCGTTTATTCGGCACCAGAGCTATCGCGACTGTTGCTGGTCGGCCCTGACGGAAGAGTGCAAATGCCCCTCGCGCCGCCGGTTATGGCGGCCAATCTGACCATCGGGCAACTGGAACAGAAGCTGCGCAAGGCCCTGTCCAGCCAATTGATTAACCCCAATGTAGAGATTACGCCGCGTGCTTTTGGCTCTCAACGCATTTATGTTGGCGGTGAAGTTGGCCAGCCAGGTGTATTCGAACTGCCTGCCCAGATCGGCGTGATGGAAGCGGTAATGATGGCCGGTGGCTTTCGCAACACCGCCCGCACCAACAAGGTGGTGCTGATCCGGCGTCATCCGGACGGCGGACCAATGATGAAAATCATCAACTTGAAATCAGTTCTGCACAAAGGGGCCAATGCCGACACGACCCCGTTACAAAGGGGCGACGTGGTCTTTGTGCCACGGTCCGGCATTGCCAATCTAAATCTGTTTATGCAGCAATATATCCGCGATGCCCTGCCGGTCAGCTTTTCATTGTCTTATTATCTTGGCAATTCCAGCAGCGTTTCGCCAGGCATTTCCGGCCCATAAAGCAGCATGAATTCAACGCACTAGCACTTGTGACCCTGCAACCATTTGCGAGCCGCACGCTGTGCCTTGACGATCTGGCTGGTATCCATCTGGTCAGAAACTTCCTGACGGTAGGTTTTCGCCGTTTCATAGCCCAGCACCGCAGCCAGGTTAAACCATTTATGTGCTTCCACCAGATCCAGTTCACGCCCTTCGCCGGACGAATAGATCAGGCCAAGCCGGTTCAGATCTTCGGCTTCTGGCGCCCCTGCTACCGCATTATGGGCTTCTTGCACTTCGACATCCGTAAACGCCATTTTTAATTCCCCTAGTCCAGATCCCGTCCTTTTTCTTTGCTAAGGATCGAGATCATTTTCACCATTCGTGGTCTAACCACACGGGGATTTTTTCCTCTTACCGTTTCTATTCGGTTAAAGTAATAAAGATTTTTTATTTGTAAAAACAAAGGCTTTTGGTGACGTTTGATTCATTGTCCTTAACCAAACCCTACTTATGGAGGCGGCCACCCCGGCTAGTCTGGTATAGATCAGGTACAACCGGAGTGCCCCGTCCCACAGGCCAGGGAACGCCACCCAAAAGTGTCTTGACAAGCGTGCAGAGCACCCCTTTATGCCCATGCTTCTTAATTGCACTGATGACCCAAAGGACCACTTTATGCGCCTCATACCGCTCATTGCCATGCTGACCCTGGCCAGCCTGTCACTTTCTGCCTGTCAGAAAAAACCGGCCGCCCCCGAAGCGCCGACCGCCGATATCAAGACCCTGCGTCATATAGAGACCGGCGACATTGTGGGATCGATCACCAGCCCGGCGGGGGCCTTTCAGTGGGCAGCCATTCCTTATGCTGCGCCCCCCGTAGGCGAATTGCGCTGGCGAGCGCCGCGTCCGGCCGCAGCCTGGGAAGGGCAAAGAGAAGCCCTTGACCGTAATGTACGGTGCATACAGCGGGCGCGCACCGCCGATATCTATGATGACTTGGGCGCCCTGGTCGGCAGCGAAGACTGTCTGGTGCTGAACGTCTGGTCGCCGGCCTTTGCCGCCGACAAATTGCCCACAGGTGATGAACGCCTGCCCGTTATGTTCTTTATCCATGGCGGCAGTAATGTCTGGGGCTATGGCGGCCAGTATGATGGCCAGTATCTGGCCACCCGCCACAACATTATAATGGTTTCCATCAATTATCGGTTGGGCCCTTTTGGCTGGTTTGCCCATTCGGCCTTGCGCGAAACGGCGCTGAGCGGGCCAGACCAAAGCGCCAATTTTGCCACTCTGGACATGATCGCTGCCTTGAAATGGGTACAGCGTAATATTTCCAGTTTTGGGGGCGATCCGGACCGGGTAACCATTTTTGGCGAATCCGCAGGTGGCCATGATGTGGCCAGCCTGATCGCCTTGCCCCGCGCCCAAGGTCTGTTCAAAGGGGCCATTATCCAAAGCGGGTATTTTACCTCTCAATCTCTGGAAGTTGCTGAAAATGGCGTACCCGAAGGCTCGGGCTGGACCTATAAAGGAGCAAGGGCCGTTGTTGAAAAACTGAACCCTCCACAGGGCTTATCGGGTCCGGATCTGGCGGCCTTTATGCGCGATGCGTCTGCAAAAGATGTGTATATTGCGTCACAGGAAGCCGAGGGCAATGAACCCGGCGCGCCGCTGATTATTGCTGACAATGTGGTTTTAAAAGCCCCCAGCCTGGAAGCCGCCCTGGACAATCCCGGTTTTCCGATTGTACCCGTCATAACCGGCACCAATCGTGACGAAACCAAACTATTTAACATTACCAACAAAAAGCTGGTCAAAAAACTATTTGGCGTGCTGCCTCGCCCGCGCAATGCCAATGGTTATGCCCTGCAGGCCGAATACGAAAGTGCCATCTGGCGTGCCCGCTCGGTGGACACACAAGCCCGCCGGTTAAAGGCCGCGGGCGATAGCGCACTCTATGCCTATCGTTTTGACTGGGACGAAGAAGGCTCTTTTCTGGGTACTGATTTTTCCCTCTTGTTGGGAGCCGGCCACGCCATGGAACTGCCCTTTGTGTTTAATGGCTTTGCCACTTTCCCAGTGGGCGGCGGGCGTATTTTCCCCGAAGACATGGCCAAGGAAAGAGAAGAGCTGTCACGCGCCATGATGTCGTACTGGGCCGCCTTTGCCACCAATGGCGCACCGGGTCGAGGCATGAATAATGACCTGCCTGAATGGCGCGTATGGGGAGCGGATCAGGATCGATTGATGATTTTGGATACAGCTTCTGATGGCGGTGTGCGCATGTCGAGCGAGGAAATTTCGGTGGAAAGTGTTCTGAATTCACTTATCCAGGACACCCGCTTTTCCTCCCTGAAAGAAAAGTGCATGGCGCTTCTTGGCGTCAAAGGCTGGTTTCCGGAAATTAGTGCGCAAGTCGCCAAATTCGCGCATGCAGATTGTAAACTTTAAGAAAATTCCCCTTATAGACGCAATAATTCCCCAAAACAGCACTGGACGCGCCGCACACAAAATGGTGAAATGATCCCAAAGCGCATTGAATCGCTATCTAAGAGGGGGAAGATTATGATGAATTTTAAGTTACGTACCATTGCGACTACCGCTCTGGTGGCTACACTGGCTGTACCTGGCTTAGCGTTTGCTCAGACAGAAGATGAAATTATTGTCACGGCGCAAAAACGCGAAAAGACACTTCAAGACACCCCCGTTGCGGTTACCCCGGTTACCGATGTAGAGCTGAAACGCTCGCAAATTCGGGATATGCGTGACCTGCCATTGCTGGCCCCTTCCCTGACGGTGGCACAGTTTGCCAACTCGTCTGCAACCACCTTTGCCATTCGCGGCATTGGCACCTCCGGCTTTAACGCCGGTCTGGAACCCTCGGTCGGGGTATTTGTCGACGGGGTATACCGTTCGCGCCAAGGTGCCTCCATTAATGATTTTCCTACCGTAGAACGCATTGAAATCCTGCGCGGACCGCAAAGCACCATTTACGGCAAAAACACCCCTGCCGGTGTGGTCAGCATCATTACCAAAAAACCGGAATATGAGTTTGGTTTTGACTCGCTGGAAGCCACCTATGGCAACAAGAATTCCTTCATCCTCAAAGGGTCCGTTACCGGCCCCATTGGTGGTGGCGACAAGGCGGCCTTTCGCCTTTCTGGTAACCTGAACCAACGCGATGGATTTATTACCAATGTGCTGAACGGTCGCTCCATTAATGTGCGTGACCGTTGGGCCTTGCGTGGTCAATTGCTGTTTGAACCGTCTGACAACCTCACCATCCGGGTGATTGGCGATTTTGCTTCAATCAGCGAAACCTGTTGTGCGGCTCCCTTCATTTTCAACAACCCGCGCAATGCTGCAGCCTTAGGTTTTTTGGGTGCCAATGTGTTGCCAGCACGGCCCTTTGATCGCAATGTCAGCTTTGAAGGCAAGCTCTTCACCGATCAGGAAACCGCCGGCGTTTCAACCGAGGTTGAAGTGGATCTGGGCGGAGCCGTCTTTACCTCGATCAGTGCGTTTCGCACGTTTGATGAGATCAATGATATTGACGCCGATTTTGTCGACATTGCCCTGACCAATAATCGCACGTTGAAAGACGTCTACAGCACCTTTACGCAGGAATTCCGCCTGACCTCGACCGGGGATCGCAAAGTGGATTATCTGTTTGGTGGTTATTATTACAATCAGGATCTGAAACACGTAAACCGTACGGCCTATGGGGCAACCTTGCGCCCCTTCGCAGATTTGGCGTCTGGCGGGGCAATTTCCACACTGGAAAACCTGTTCATGCTGGGTCAGTCCTTCGGTATACCCAACGCGCTGGCCGCCGGTCCGATCACCCCGGGTACATTCCTGGCACTGGGCCAGGGCCTGCAAAATTCGAACTTTGCCCAGGATACAGAGACCTTTGCTGCCTTTGGTTCTTTGGATTTCCATGTCAGTGATCAGTTCACAGTGACTACGGGCCTGCGCTATACCAATGAAAACAAAAAGGTAAATGCGCAAATTCAAATTGATGATCCTTATTCTGCTCTGGATCTGAACAATCTGACCTTTTTGGAAACTCTGGGGGTTGCCCCGCGCAATGCCTTTATTGGACTGGCGGTATTTCAGTTCTTTACCCCCACGCCCAGCTTTGTCGACAGCCGCAACGAAGACAATCTGTCAGGTAATGTCATTCTGGCCTATGACTGGAATGACGAACTGAACACTTATCTGAGCTATTCACGCGGGTACAAGGCCGGTGGCTTTAACCTTTCCAATTCATCCCGCGCCGGCAGCCGGGACTTTAAGGCCGAAAAAACCAATTCTCTGGAAGCCGGTCTCAAGGCCAAGCTTTTTAATAATACCTCCAGCCTGAATCTGGCCGCTTTTTACACCGAACAGAATAACTTCCAGCAAAATGTCTTTAACGGCGCCAGCTTTGATATCGGTAATGCCGATGCGGTTACCTATGGCATTGAGGCCGACTTTATGTCCCGCCCCACCGATAATTTCATTTTCACTCTGTCAGGAACCTGGATTCCGGATGCACATTTCACACGCTTTGTTGGCGGCCCCTGTCAGATTTCGGAACAGACCCCGGGTTCACCCAATGCTGTGGCCTCGTGTATCAACACTGGAGCGCAGGACTTTAAGGGCAAAAGCCTTTCTGGCATATCTGACCTGAATGTCTCGTCGACCGCCACCTATCTCTTTAAAGCCGGCAAATATGATGGCTTTTTACGCGGTGAGTTGCGCTATGCCAGCAAGGTTGACCTTGCCGCTGATTTGGATCCGATCAAAAGCCAGGGTGCCTTTACAATTGTGAATGGCAGCATAGGCTTTGGAGATGATGACAAGGGCTGGCAGGTCCAGCTTTGGGGTCGCAATCTGTTTGACGAAAACTACCTGCAAGGTGCGTTCAACTCTGTTGGCCAGCCGGGCAGTTTCAATGGTTATCCGGGGGATCCGCGCACATATGGTATAACCTTGCGTCTGGCACGCTAATTGCTTGGCTCTGATCGCAGAATAAACTACACGTCGGTTGTGCAAGAATTAACCACCGGCAAATAATCAAGTAAGCGCTTAAGCGCAAATAACCCGAGGGGAAGAGTATGAATAAGTTTAAACTACGTGCCATTGCGACAACCGCATTGGTGGCATCATTTGCAGTGCCAGGGGTGGTCTACGCCCAAATGGAAGACGAGATCGTCGTTACCGCTACCAAGCGTGAAAAAACACTGCAACAAACACCAGTTGCGGTTACGGTGACCTCAGAAGATACCATCGTAAAAACACAAATTCTGGATATTTTTGATCTGCAATCCGTGGCAACATCCTTGCGTGTGAACTCACTGCAAACCTCTGCCAACACCAACTTTATCATCCGTGGTTTTGGTAATGGTGCCAACAATGCCGGTATTGAACCTTCGGTTGGTGTCTTTATTGATGGCGTTTATCGCTCACGTTCAGCGGCTCAAATTGGTGATTTGCCAAAATTGAACCGTATTGAGGTATTGCGCGGGCCGCAAAGCACCCTGTTCGGCAAGAATGCGTCTGCCGGGGTTATCAGCATTGTCACCGAAAAACCCTCCTTTGAAAGAAGTGGTTATGTCGAAGCGGGCACAGGCAATCTCAACCTTGCCCTGGTCAAGGCCTATATTACGGGTCCGATCTCTGAAAATGCCGCGGCCAGCATTGGCGGCAGCTATAACACGCGTGATGGTTATACCGACAGTCCATCTGGTAAAAACGTCATCAACGAGCGTGACCGTTTTAACATTCGCGGGCAATTGCTGATCCAGCCTAATGATAATCTGGATATGCGTTTTATCGCCGATTATAGTGAAATTGATGAAATTTGCTGTACGGTAGCAAACTTCCAGAATGGCCCAACGGCCCAAATCATTCAGGCATTGGGTGGTCAATTGGCAGACCCTGCCAACCCGTTTGCTTTCAGAGCCTTTAACAATAAAGACCCGCGTAACGTTGTACATGATGGCGGTTTGTCTGCGCATATCGACTATGACTTCCCGACCTTCGCCCTCAGCTCCATCACCTCTTATCGTAACAATAAGAGCAGTGCGACATATGACGCAGACTTCAGTTCCGCTGATTTGCTGGGTGATGTCAGCCTTCGTAACGACATAGATACCTTCACCCAGGAATTGCGCCTAACCTCTACTGGCGACAATCGCGTCGACTGGATGATCGGTGGCTTTTATTTCAACGAGAATGTTAAGGTTGAAGATGATCTCGTTACAGGTACGGCTTTTCGCAGCTATGCAGACATTCTGGCAGGTGGAACGGGAGCCTTGGCTCTTATCGAAGCTGCAAACGGATTTGCTCCTGGTTCATTTTATGGCGCGGGAACGGGTCTGTTTGATAAATTCGTACAGGATGACGAATCCATCTCTGTTTACGGTACCCTTGATCTGCATGTCTCTGATCGCCTGACCTTAACCGGTGGTTTGAACTATACCGATGACAGCAAACGGGTTAAGGGCAGCGCCCTAGTTACCGAACCATTCTCGGCAATTGATCTTGCCGGTGCCGGTGGCTTTAATTCGCTTGTTCTTGGCGGTGTTATCGCTAACTTCCCCAACATTGCTGCGGCTTGCGGACTGGGCTTCCTGCCCTTCTCACCGACGAATGTTGGTGCTGTGGTAGGCACACCTTCCTGTCCGGCTCTGGGTGGAATTCCAGGGGCTTTGGCCTTTGGCGGATTACAGCAACAGGTTGCAGCGGGCGTCGGGGCACTTGATCTGTCCGATCCAGCCCAAAACCCGCTTCTTGGCCTGCAAGCTCTGCAATTCATGCCACCATTTTTGGGTTTCCCCAATGCAGTGGAAAATGGCAAAACGGATGATAACAAGCTGACCTGGACGGCACGGGCTGCCTTTGATGCAACCGATAACATCAATGTCTATGCCAGTGCGGCTACGGGCTTTAAGGCCTCTTCATGGAACCTGTCCCGGGATACCCGGCCGTTTGTTAATCAAGAAGCCGCTATTCGTGGTGCCGGTCTGGCATTAACCAACCAAAGCTTTGGTACCCGCTTTGCCGGGCCTGAAGAAGCGACCGTCTTTGAACTGGGCCTGAAATCCCGTTTTGAACGTGGTGCCATTAACATTGCCGTGTTTGATCAAACCATCAAAGGTTTCCAATCCAACACCTTCCTGGGAACGGGCTTTGTGCTGAGCAATGCTGGTAAGCAATCTACACAAGGTATCGAAGTGGATGCCACTTATGTACCGGTTGATCCGCTGAAGCTGACCTTTGCCATGACCTTGCTGGACCCTAAATATGACTCTTTTGTCAATGCACCGGGGCCAAATGGCACGATTGTTGACCGTTCCGGTCAGAAACCTGCTGGTATTGCTTCGGTCAGCATTGCGACCTCGGCGACCTATACCCATAACTTTGATAATGGCATGACCGGCTTTATTCGTGCGGATTACCAGTATGAAAGCGGCGTACAGGTTGTAGAAATTCTGCCACCACGGCGCACAGTCAATCTGGTTAACGCCAGCGCCGGTCTGAGCTGGGAAAATGGCCTGGACCTTCGATTCTGGGGAAGAAATATCTTTAACGATAAATTCTTCACCAGCGCCTTCCCGGGTGTTGTGCAAGCAGGTACGATTAATGCGTATCCGAACCAGCCACGAACCTATGGCGTCTCGGTTCGCAAGAGCTTCTGATTTAAGTCTGACTTAAATTGATAATTAAAGGGTCGGCGTCACGCCGGCCCTTTTTTTGTCTACAGACAAGACGACAGCCCCAAAATATCCTCGCCAGCCTGTTCCGAAAACCCGGATCGGAATCAACACGGCTGGATTGCCCGAACGCATCGAGCAATAAAATGTATGGGAGTATTCTTGGTTACCAGGCCCGTTTAGGGCTGACGTTTAAAAACGCAAAGACCATCCACAAAGGTCATCACCACCCTGCCCTGCATACGGCGACCATCATAGGGCGTGTTTTTGGATTTAGAGCGCAGCTTGTTGGCATCACAGACCCAGGGCTTATCCCGATCAAACAGAACCAGATCCGCCGCGCAGCCCACTTCTAACTGACCACATCCCAACCCCAGCAGGCGGGCCGGACTGGCGCTGAGGACATACAACATATCCTTTAGCGACACTTCGCCATTATGGACCAGAGACAAAGCCCCCGATAACAGAGTTTCCAGACCAACTGCGCCGGGCGAGCTTTCGGAAAACGGCAGGCGTTTTTCCTCGGCCGGACGCGGGTCATGCCCTGATACCACCGCATCGATAGTGCCATCGGATATACCGGCGACCATCGCCAGACGATCTTTCTCTGTACGCAAAGGCGGAGAAAGGCGCGCAAAGGTGCGATAATCGCCTACATCCAGCTCGTTCAACGTTAAATGGTGGATGGAAACAGAGCAATAAACCTTCACCCCGCGCGCCTTGGCCTGGCGCACCACATCCAGGGCTGCCCCTGTCGAGAGCTGATCTATCAACACCCGTGTGCCGCTGGCCTCTGCCAGTGCCACATCGCGCTCCACCATAATGCGTTCAGCAATGGCGGGAATACCCCCAAGCCCCAGACGCGAGGCAAAATCCCCTGCATTCATTACCCCGTTGGCGCTCAGATCCGGCTCGATCGGCCGGTTGCTGATCAGGGCATCCATACCACCGGCATAGGTGAGCGCATTGCGCATAATGGCGGCATTACCAATAGGGCAGTCCCCATTGGTAAAAAGTACGGCACCGGCCTCTTTCATCAGGCCGACCTCGGCCAACAACTCGCCTTTGAGACGGCGGGTAAGCCCCCCGGCAGGCAAAATGTGTACGGCGGCCCGCTTGCGTCCCCGGCGCTTGATAAAATCAACCATCGCCGGATCATCAATGACCGGATCGGTTTGCGGCGATACCACCAGGGTGGTTACCCCGCCCGCCGCGGCGGCATTACCGGCAGAGCGCAAGGTTTCGCGCGCCTCGGCACCGGGCTCGCCGGTTTTGACCAGCACATCCACCAGACCGGGAGCCAGGATCAGGCCCGTAGCATCAATGCATTTCAGGCCCTCGGCGGATAGCGACGCACCAAATTTATCAATGCGGCCGTCTTTCAGGCGTACATCTAGTATTTCATCGCGTCCACTGGCTGGATCCATTACCCGCGCGCCGGTGATGATAACGGGATCGGCCTTTGCCCCCTTCATGTTTCGCCCTCCGCCAGCGCCGCCAGCACCGCCATACGCACGGCCACTCCGGATTCGACCTGTTCGGTAATCAGGCTGATGGCCAGGTCATCAGCAATTTCCGAATCGATTTCCACACCCCGGTTCATTGGGCCGGGATGCATGACCAGTGCGCATTTTTTGGCCTTTGAAAGTTTGGCCCGGTCCAGCCCGTAATAGCGAAAATATTCTCGCGTCGAAGGTACACAGGCGCTGGTCATGCGCTCGCGTTGCAGGCGCAATACCATGACCACGTCACACCCATCCAGCGCATCATCCATGTTATGGAAAACCTCTATACCCCATTGCCCGGCGCTGGCCGGCAACAGGGTTGGCGGTGCACACAAGCGCACTTCGGCCCCCATCAGGGTAAGCAAGGTTATATCGGATCGCGCCACGCGGCTGTGCACCACATCGCCACAAATGGCAATCCGCACCCCGGCCAGGTCGCCAAAATGCGCCCGCAAGGTCAGGGCATCCAGCAGAGCCTGTGTCGGGTGCTCGTGCGTGCCATCCCCGGCATTGATAACGGCGCAATCCACCTTTTGGCTCAACAGCGCCGCCGCCCCAGAAGCCGAATGGCGCACCACCAGCAAATCCGGATGCATGGCGTTCAGGGTCACGGCGGTATCAATCAGGGTTTCACCCTTGGCCACGGACGAGGTCTTGATGGCCATATTGATCACATCGGCACCCAGGCGCTTGCCCGCCAACTCGAACGAGCTTTGCGTGCGGGTAGAGGGCTCAAAAAACAGATTGACCAGCGTGCGGCCCTTCAACGTGTCCAGATGCTTGTCACGACGTCTGTTCAGCGCCACAAAATCTTCGGCGCGATCCAGCAGAGATTCCACTTCCAGCCGGTTTAGGCCGGCTATGCCCAGTAAATGCGGGCCGGTGAACGTATCTTTATAGCGTTTGGTCATGCAAAGAGACCCTCTAGCCTGCTTGAACCGCTTAGGCAAGCTGTCGTGAATGTACCGGATCGCTTGCCCTTTGGCGTGGGCTTTGTTAGGCCAGCATCTTGCACAGGTTTTTAGGAATTTACCCATGTCTGTTGACGCGAAAACGGTGCGCAAGATTGCGCATTTGGCCCGCCTTGAGGTTGCCGAAGAACGTCTGGCCCCGCTGGCTGATGAACTGAACGGAATTTTGCACTGGATTGAACAGCTGGGCGAAGTGGATGTAGAGGGCGTGGCCCCTATGGCTTCGGTTGAAGATGTCCCCACGCCGACCCGCGAAGACAAGATCACTGATGGCAATATCCGTGATGACGTGCTGGCCAATGCCCCCAAAACCGAAGAGGGCTTCTTTGTCATGCCCAAGGCAGTTGAATAATGAGTAATCTAAACGAACTCAGTCTGGCCGAAGCCCTCAAAGGTCTGGCCAACAAAGATTTTTCCTCGCGCGAACTGACCCAGGCTCATCTGGATGCCATGGCGGGTGCCGAGACCTTGAATGCCTATCTGGTCACCACCGCCGACCAGGCACTGGCCATGGCCGATGCGTCGGATGAACGGCGCGCCAAGGGCAAGACCGGCCCGTTGGACGGGATTCCGTTGGGTATTAAGGATCTCTTTTGTACCAAGGGGGTGCGCACCACGGCGGGCAGCAAAATCCTGGGTGATTTCACCCCGCCTTACGAAAGCACGGTTAGCGCCAATCTCTGGCGCGACGGGGCGGTGATGCTGGGCAAATTGAACATGGATGAATTTGCCATGGGCTCGTCCAATGAAAACTCTGCCTTTGGCCCGGTGGTCAATCCGTGGCGCGCCCATGTCGGCGATCAGAAACTGGTCCCAGGTGGCTCATCCGGCGGCTCAGCAGCCGCTGTAGCCGCAGGGTTATGTCTTGGGGCCACGGCTACCGATACGGGCGGCTCTATCCGCCAGCCGGCCAGCTTTACCGGCACGGTGGGCATCAAGCCCACCTATGGGCGCTGTTCACGCTATGGCATTGTGGCTTTTGCCTCGTCGCTGGATCAGGCCGGGCCGATCACCCGCACGGTTGAGGACGCCGCCATTATGTTGCGCTCCATGTCTGGCCATGATCCCAAGGATTCTACATCCTTAAAAGCCGACGTACCGGATTTTGCCGCGGCGTGTACGCGCTCGCTGAAGGGCCTTCGCATTGGTGTTCCCAAAGAATACCGGGTGGAGGGCATGCCCGCCGAGATTGAAAAAATCTGGGCCGATGGCATGGACTGGCTGCGCGCCGAAGGGTGCGAGTTGGTGGATGTATCCCTGCCACACACCAAATATGCGCTGCCGGCCTATTATATCATTGCCCCTGCCGAGGCCTCGTCAAACCTCGCCCGTTATGACGGCATGCGTTATGGCACCCGCATTGAAGGTGCGGATTTGACCGAAACCTATGAAAAGACCCGCGGACAGGGATTTGGCGAAGAAGTGCGCCGCCGCATCATGATCGGTGCTTATGTGCTCTCGGCTGGCTTTTATGATGCCTATTATATCCGTGCCCAAAAGGTGCGCGCACGCATTGCCGAAGACTTTAAAAACGCGTTTGCCCAATGCGATGCTTTGCTGACCCCCACCGCGCCCAGTGCCGCCTTTGGCATCAATGCCAAATTCAATGATCCAGTGAAAATGTATCTGAATGACATCTTTACCGTGACTGCAAATCTGGCGGGCCTGCCAGGCATTTCGGTGCCGGCGGCATTGGACAATGCGGGCCTGCCACTTGGCCTGCAGGTGATTGGCAAGGCGCTGGATGAAGAAACCTGTTTTGCCGTTGGCGGGGCGCTGGAACGTGCCGCGGGCTTTAATGCCAAACCAAACAAGTGGTGGTGAGGGAACGAAAATGTCTAGGCAGCACCTCTTCTGTCTTTTTATCCTCCCCCTGGATGGGGGAGGTGTCCCCGTCAGGGGACGGTGGGGGTGACACACCGGTTAACATATCTGGCGCGAGCTATGCGCAAGACTATGACCGAACAGGAAGTTAAACTATGGGTGCATTTAAAAACTTTGAGAAAACAAGGGCATCGCTTCCGTCGCCAAGTACCGTTTCAGGACTATATTCTTGATTTTGTCTGCTATGGATCAAAACTGGTTATTGAAATCGACGGTAGTCAACATAATCAGGATGATCATCAAAAACGGGATATTACAAGAGACGCTAAATTGAATTCTGAAGAGTTTACGGTTTTACGATTTTGGAACAATGAGATTGATGAAAACATAGAGGGCGTATTGGAAAGAATTCTGGATACCCTTTCCTCAACACCCCCTCCGGGCGCAACACGCCCACCTCCCCCATGAAGGGGGAGGATTAAAAGAAGAAAGACGGGAAAAAATGTTTACTGCGGAACGTGTAGCCGACAAATCAGACTGGATCACCACCGATACCGGGGATTGGGAAATCATCATCGGGCTGGAAATCCATGCGCAAGTGGCCTCCAAGGCCAAGCTTTTTTCCGGGGCGGCCACCGAATATGGTGCCGAGCCAAATACCCAGGTGTCTTTGGTCGATGCGGCCATGCCCGGCATGTTGCCGGTACTGAACGAGTATTGCGTGGAACAGGCGGTGCGCACCGGCATGGGCCTGAAGGCGCAAATCAACGCCTTTTCGCGTTTTGATCGCAAAAATTATTTTTACCCTGATTTGCCCCAGGGCTATCAGATCAGCCAGCTTTACCACCCTATCGTTGGTGAAGGCGAAATGTTGGTGGAACTGGATGATGGGGACAGCATCACGGTGGGTATTGAGCGCCTGCACCTGGAACAGGATGCGGGCAAGTCCATCCATGATCTGGATCCCAATGCCACCTATGTGGACCTGAACCGTTGCGGCGTGGCCTTAATGGAAATCGTTTCCAAACCCGATATGCGCTCGGCCCGTGAAGCGGCTGGCTATGTGCGTAAATTGCGATCCTTGGTGCGATATTTGGGCACCTGTGATGGCGATATGGAAAAGGGTAATTTGCGCGCCGATGTGAATGTCTCGGTGCGCCGCCCGGGCGGCGAGCTAGGCACGCGATGCGAGATCAAGAATCTGAACTCCATGCGCTTTATCCAGCAAGCCATTGAATATGAAGCCCGTCGCCAGATCCAGATCATCGAAGATGGCGGCACGGTAGATCAGGAAACCCGCCTCTTTAACACCGACACCGGTGAAACGCGAACCATGCGCTCCAAGGAAGATGCCCATGATTACCGCTATTTTCCCGACCCGGATTTGCTGCCGGTAAAGCTCAGCGAAGACTGGCTGGCACGCATCAAGGCAGACCTGCCGGAATTGCCGGACGAAAAGAAAATCCGCTATGTGAAGGATTTTGGCCTCTCCGAATATGATGCCAGCGTTCTGGTCAGTGATCGTGAAAAAGCGGCCTATTATGAAGAGGTGGCCAAAGGCAATGACAAGAAGCTCTCTGCCAACTGGGTGCTGAACGAAGTCTTTGGCAAGCTGAACAAGGAAAATGTGGAGATTACCGACTGCCCGGTTTCGGCGGCGGCAAATTGCGCCATTGTGTCCATGATTTCCAACGACGTGATCTCTGGCAAAATCGCCAAACAGGTGTTTGAAATCTGCTGGACTGAGGGTGGCGAACCCGAAGCCATTGTGGAAGAACGCGGCCTGAAACAGGTCACCGACACCGGCGCGATTGAAGCCATGATTGACGAGATTATCGCCGCCAATCCCGATCAGGCCGCCAAGGTCAAGGACAAGCCAAAAACCCTTGGATGGTTTGTTGGCCAGGTGATGCAAGCCAGCCAGGGCAAGGCCAATCCCCAGGCGGTGAACAAAATTTTGCGCGAAAAATTACTGGACTAGGATGACGCCAACAGAGCAAAGACCAGCACCATCAATAGGTCCTCGCGAAGAGCTGGCCCAGGACCGCACGGCCCTGGCCAGTGAACGCACTTATGCCGCATGGGTGCGTACCGGGCTGGCCAGTCTGGCCGCCGCGCTGGGCGTGGCAAAATTCATCGACCATACCGTACCCGTTTGGACGGTACGAGCCATCGCATCATTACTGATTTTGCTGGCCGCGCTCTCGTTTATCTTGGCGGCGTGGCGCTATACGGGGTTGTGCAAGAAGCTAAAGAATCTGGATATAGCGCTCATCCCGCACCAAATCGTCCTGTCCATCAGTGGCTTTTTGGTGATCTGTTCTGGCTTTGCATTATTGGCGATCTGGATGATGACCGGCTAGGCCTTCATGCCCTTGGTCTCGATCCGTTTCAGCAATCCTGAAAACAGCAAAATCGTTTTATCACCACAAAATAACCGGCCGCGCACAAACATCAGGCCAGATTTGGTTTTACGTACCAATTCGCCTTCGGCTTCGATCCATTCCCCCGGCCAGGCGGCCGAAACGAACTCGTTATTCATGGTCACGGTAACCCCGTGATCCCCCTCAAAGGCATGTTTGGATATGGCGAACAGAGCGCTGTCGGCAAAGGTCATCAACATGCCGCCATGCACTGCCCCACCACCATTGCAATGCTTTTTCTGGGCATAAAAGGTAATCAGCCCACGCCCCGGCTCCGGCTTGTGGTCCTTGTGGATAAAAATAGGCCCGTTTATGTGTTCAAAACGGTCCTCATTGGACCATTGCTCATAGTCCGCGGGTGGTTGCACAGTGTTTTTCGTATCCATGCACAGGGCATAAATCGCCAAATGGCGCAGTGCAACAAAAAATCATCATTCACCAGATTATTCGCTCAGGTTATGGCGTCAGTTTCCATTTCCCTTTTGGCTTAAAGGCATGAAATACAAAGGCAAAGGTGACATCATAGGGGACCTCTTCCCAATCCCCATCCGGCCTGCGTTTTTGCACCGAAACCCCAGGCACCGGGCGGCTATCTTTAATGCTTTTCTGGTCCAGTGCCGAGGCATGATCTCCTTCATAGCGCAGCCGTATATCCCCATCGGTCAGGCTTTGTCGGTCCCGAATAAGGTTCAGACCATAGGCGGTATCATCCACCACCACCACGCGCATCATCGGTTCTATGTTTTTGGGCAAATCCCCACGATATAAAAACGGCTTTACCGCGCTGTCATAACCGGCATAGGGGTTGCGGCCATAGGGACGCGCCTTGGGGTCGTTGGGGATCAGCACCTGCCCCTTGGGAAAGCGTTTTTTAAAGCCTGCAAAGGATTCCAGACGCGATGGCAAGGTTTTTAATTTGGTTTTGTTGAACCGGCCGACAATGGCATTGCCGGTAAATTGCTGCCACCAGGTTTCGCTCTGCCGGTCATACATAATCAGGTTTGAATTTCGCAACATGCCCGACGTACCAAAGGTCGGGGCGCCTTTGGCCCCCTTGATCCGGCGGTCATACACGATGGCTGAATTACACAAGGGGCAATAGGTAACGATTACCGGCACATTGCCTATCTCATCATTGACGATTTCGTGCCAGGTCAAAATACGCAAGGGATAAGCCCGCGCCACCCCATTGACCACCAGGCCGACCACCGGCTCATTGCCCGGCAGATCCGAGGCCGAAACCGGTATAAATTTAGGCTGATCAATGGAGGGGATGCCATCTTTTGGTGGTCCGCCGGCCATAATCGATGAAAAATCGATACTGGCACGTTCAAAATCGGTTTTTGGCCACGCCTTCATAATTTTACTGGGCGGGCCGGCGAGTGCTGGGGCGCCAGCCAAACCAAACAGAAAAACAAACAGGGCAAAAATGCGCATGGCGATCTCTCAACTTTAGCAGGCGAGTTTAAGACATTGCGCAAACACGAACCATTCACCTTTACGCGAGCGGACCGCGCGCCTATATTGATTCTGCTGAGGGGCAATAGATACTGGAGAACCGCGATGGAATTCGCTCTTGTTCCACTATTGCTCTATTTTTTGCCCTGGATTATTGCCCTGATCCGCGGTCATCATAATGCGGGCGCTATCTTTTTATTGAACGTGTTGCTGGGCTGGACCTTCATAGGCTGGATTGTGGCCTTTATCTGGTCATTTACCAGCATTCGCCGGTATTATGTATAAAGGGCTTTGCGTTTTCTTGCTTGCCCTTTTGGGCATGAGCACGGCCCCTGCCCTGGCCCGGGACAAGCCCGCAATTCAGCGCCCGCCAGATACCGCCCGTAATCGCCTGTTTCTGGCTGATACGCTGGGGGCTATGCACTATCTGACCATCACCTGTTCCGGGCGTCTGGATCAGAGCTGGCGGGAACGCATGGCAGAAATGCTGCAATTAGAACCCCTTAGCGCCTATGAACGCGAGGATCTGGTCGCGGCGTTCAACCATGGCTTTCGCCAGCAAAAACGCGAATTTCCCCGCTGCACACCACGCACGGTAAGCCAGATCATGGCGCAAAAACGCCTAAAAGCAGAACAAGGTCAATTTTTAACGACCGCGTTAGCAGATCCTTATCTACATTGAGTTATATCCATAACCGTCAAGAGGCGAAAAATCGCCCGGACAGGTGAATGGATAACAAGGGGTGGGGCAATGCGCGCCAGAGGCGAAGCTGTAGCTGAATTACCAAAGAACGAGCAAAAAGATCAGGCACTGGATTTAATTCTGGATGCCTGGGATACGGCACTGGTGCGCGGGTGCGCTCCGGAACAAATCGCCACGTCGGCCATTTTCGCAGCTTTCGCGGACCTGATTGATGTCTATGGGGAAGACATTGTGGCCGAGATGGCCAACCGCCTGCCGGCCCGGGTTCGCCGGGGCGAATTTTCCATGCGCCAGGGCCCGGTTAATTAGGTCGATCAAATAAAAAGGCCGGAGGGGAAAACCTCCGGCCGTTCATTTTATTGAATAGGAACAAGGTGTTAACCCGCGCTTTCTCCATCATTATTATTGATGGTGATATTGCATTTCGACTTCAAATCGCCACCCATAGCGCCAAATTTTTCGCTCATGGCCTGCATTTTTTCAGGTGTTGCACCCAATGCAGCCAGCTTGGCATTGCGCTCATCACTACCTTCTTCGGTGGTCGCCATAGCATGCAACAAGGTATAGTCATCAGCCTCCATATGAGACTTCACCAGATCAACAGCGCAAGAACAGTTTTCGTCCGAATTGGCTTTGTCTTTCATGCAAACGCCATGCATGTCTTCGTCCATAGACCCGGCAATGGCTGTCCCGGAAAACGCCAATGCCATAATCATGGATGCAGTGGTAAGTTTATATTTCATTCTTTTTCTCCTGTCAGGAACGTTCCTGACCCCCATAGGTTGAATAGCCCAAAACCGCTCCTTCGGCAAATCCATTTTTATGATTATTTTTATGCCAGCGCTTCTTCAAAATGGATGGGTTTGCCCTGGCCTTCATTTTCCAGTGCCCCGTCGCGCATAACACACCGGCCACGAATAATGGTTGCCATCGGCCAGCCGGTAACGGTTTTGCCATCAAACGGCGTCCAGCCGCTTTTGCTGGCACTGTCCGCATCGGTGATTTCGCGCACCGCCTTCATATCCACCAGGGTGAAGTCGGCATCATACCCCACCGCCATGCGCCCTTTGCCCGCCAGGCCAAAAATGCGTTTTGGCCCGGCACTGGTCAAGTCCACAAAGCGCTGTAAGGTCAATCGCCCTTTATTGACGTGATCCAGCATGATCGGCACCAGACTTTGCACCCCCGGCATGCCCGAAGGCGAGGCAGGGTAAGGCTTTGCCTTCTCTTCCAAGGTGTGGGGCGCATGGTCCGAACCGATCACATCAACCAGTCCCAGCCGCAGTGCACTCCACAGCGCGGTACGGTGATCATTGGTGCGAATGGGCGGGTTCATCTGCGCCCGCCCGAACATGGTTTCATAACACTGTGGCGCGCGCAGGGTCAGGTGTTGTGGTGTCACCTCCACCGTGGCGATATCTTTCTGCGCTTGCAAAAAGGCCATTTCTTCGCCCGTTGAGACGTGCAGCACATGCACCCGCTTGCCGGCCTCACGCGCCAGCCGGATCAGACGCTGGGTGGCCAGCAAAGCGGCCCTGGCGTCACGCACCTCCGGGTGCGAGGTCCAGTCCCCATCCCGGGCCAGTTTTTTACGATCGTTCAGGCGCATCTCATCTTCGCAATGAAAGGCAGCACGGCGCGATATGGTGGCCAGAACCCGGGACACCCCCGCATCATCGGCCACCAATAGCGAGCCAGTAGAGGCCCCCATAAACACCTTCACCCCGGCGCATCCGGGCACGCGTTCCAGATCGGGCAGCACATCGGCATTGTCGTTCGTCGCCCCGGCATAAAACGCATGGTCACAATGCATGCGCCCTCTAGCCAGCGATAATTTATGTTCCAGCGCCTCTACGCTGGAGGTGGTGGGGCTGGTATTGGGCATTTCAAAAACCCCAACCACGCCGCCCAGCACCGCGGCGCGAGAGCCACTTTCCAGATCTTCCTTATGGGTCGGCCCAGGTTCGCGAAAATGCACCTGGGTATCGATCACACCGGGCAATACATGCAGGCCGGTGGCGTCCACGCGCTCATCCGCATCGGCCCGCCCCAGATCACCAATGGCAACGATTTTACCGTCCCGCACCCCCACATCGCCGGCCCCGATGCCATCATGATTGACCAGCGTGCCGCCGGTAATGAGCAGATCAAAAGTTTCAGACATTTGTTGCGACTCGCCTTGCGAAACAGGATTGAAAAGCGAATATAACCCATATGAACACTTTCGCACCCCCCCGCCCCCGTTCCGTCCTTGCCATTACCGGCGAGGATGCCCGAGATTTCCTGCAAGGTCTGATCACCAATGACATTACACGCCTTGATACAGAGGCCCTGGTTTACGCCGCGCTGCTTAGTCCCCAGGGCAAAGTATTGCATACGTTTTTCATCAGTAATCGTGATGGCGGCGGCTATTGGCTGGACGTACATGCCGACACGGCGGCTGATCTGATGCGCCGCCTGCGCATGTTTCGCCTGCGTGCCAAGATCGATATAGAGGACCAGAGCGCAGATCATATGGTCGTCCTTGGCGATGAAACCATCGGTTTTGCCGATCCGCGCTCCCCCCATCTTGGCCATAGAACCATTCTGCCCAAAGGTGATTTGCCCCCCACCGCGCCCGATTATGAGGCTGACCGCATCGCCGCCTGTGTACCGGACCAGGGCGCCGATTTTGGCATGGAAGAAGTCTTCGCATCCGACATCAATATGGATTTGCAAAACGGCGTGGCCTTTCGCAAAGGCTGTTATGTCGGCCAGGAAGTGGTCAGCCGCATGAAACGGCGCGGCACCATCCGCAAACGCATGGCGCTGGCCCGTTTTGATGGCCCGGCCCCGGCCAATGGCACCATCATCATGGCCGGTGATGCCCGTCTTGGCGATGTACGCTCCGCGGCAGGGGTTGAACAGGCACTGGCCCTGGTGCGCACCGACCGGCTGGAAAAAGCGCTGGCAGCTTGCACCCTGATTACCGCCAATGGCACCCCAGTAACCATCACCCTACCGGAACAGACATCATGACCCTGCCCCGCTGCACATGGGTGCCACCGAACGATCCTCTTTATTGCAATTATCACGATACCGAATGGGGCGTGCCCGAATATGATCCCCGTGCGCTTTGGGAAAAGCTGGTGCTGGATGGCATGCAGGCCGGCCTGTCATGGATTACCATTTTGCGTAAACGGGACAGCATTCGCGAGGCCTTTGACGGCTTTGATCCGGTCAAAGTCGCCGCCTATGGCGAAGCGGATATGGAACGCCTTTTGGGCAATCCTGGCATCATCCGCAGCCGCCTAAAATGCAAGGCCGCCATAGATGGTGCCCGGATTTACCTGGATATGGCGGAAAACGGCGAAGATTTTGCCACCTATATGTGGAACTTTGTCGACGGCAAGCCGATCCAGAATACTTGGACCAGTATCAGCGACGTGCCCGCCAAAACCGAATTATCAGAAACCATAGCCAGGGATCTGAAAAAACGCGGCTTTAAATTCTGCGGCCCCGTGATCGTCTATGCTTTCATGCAGGCCGTCGGCATGGTCAATGACCACACGACCGACTGCCATTGTTATGAACGCATCAAAGCGATGGGGTAACACCGCGCCCGCTTTATCAAGGCCTCAGCCATCATACCGACGAAAGTCGGTATCCAGTTTTACTAAAACATACATGAGAGTGCCACTAAAGAACTGGACCCCGATATTCATCGGGGTGACGACCATAAAGCATTAGGCTTCCGTGGCGTTCTCATAAAAGAAGCAACTACCCCAGACTTGGGTCCAGCTTGATGCAATCCTCGATCAGGCCTTCAACGGCGGCCAGAGAATTATCAAACATGGCCTTTTCATCGGCATTTAGCGAAATTTCGATAATTCGTTCCACGCCACCGGCGCCGATCACCGTGGGCACGCCCACATAACGACCCTGTACGCCAAACTGGCCATTGCAATAGGCCGCGCAGGGCAGAACCCGTTTTTTGTCTTTCAAGTATGACGCCGCCATGTCCACGGCGCTTTCCGCCGGGGCATAATAGGCCGAGCCGGTACCCAGCAATTTGACAATCTCGCCGCCGCCCATACGGGTGCGTTGCACGATGGCCTCGATTTTTTCGTCCGTAGTCCAGCCCATTTTGGCCAGATCGGGGATCGGGATACCAGCCACGGTGGAATACCGGGTTAGCGGTACCATGGTATCGCCATGCCCACCCATCACAAAGGCGGTGACATCTTCGACCGAAACGCCAAATTCTTCGGCCAAGAACCAGCGAAAGCGCGCCGAATCCAATACCCCGGCCATGCCGACCACTTTATTGGTGGCCAGACCCGAAAATTCGCGCAAGGCCCACACCATGGCGTCCAGCGGGTTGGTTATGCAGATGACAAACGCATCGGGGGCGTGTTTGGCAATGCCCTCGCCCACTGATTTCATGACTTTCAGATTGATACCCAACAGATCATCACGGCTCATACCCGGTTTGCGCGCCACCCCGGCAGTGACAATGCACACATCGGCGCCGGCAATGTCGGCATAATCCTGTGCGCCGGTAACATGGCTGTCGCGACCAAAGACCGTGCTGGCCTCGCATAGGTCCAGCGCCTTGCCTTGCGGCACCCCTTCAGCAATATCAAACAGAACCACATCGCCCAGCTCTTCGCGAGCGCAAATGTGGGCAAGAGTGCCGCCGATCATACCGGCGCCGATAAGGGCAATTTTTTTGCGGGCCATGGGGGGTCTCCAGTTTAGGGAATCAGGAATACCCGTCTAGCGCGACCGCGCCGATGCTGCAATGCGACAAAGGCGTAAAGTGTCGCAAATTACACGCTTTGGCGTTTTAAAATGCACCATAATACGGCCCTGGCCGGTTAAGGGGATAAATCTGGCTTATCCCCACATATCCAAGGGGCAAGCAGGGATAAAAAGGGGTAAATGAGGGGCGTTTTAGGGTCTGTTTTGTGCACTCTAGGGGCATTTTAGAGGTAAGAGCGGGCATGCGCAGGGGTAAGAGGAGACCCTCTTTGACCCTCGGGTTTGTTATCCTCGGCGGAACGCCCTCTCCTCGGGGAGAGGGCCGGGGTAATGGGCTGGTGAAGCAATGATAGAGCGCTTTCTTTAAACTCCTGATCCCTCACCTTATTCCTCTCCCACCCGGGAGAGGAAAGAGATCGTCTCTATGCCAGTGTCATGGTTTTGGAGATGGGGATAGCAAAACCTTGTCCCACACCGGTGCTGGTGGGGTATAGTGCTACCCATACTTCGAGGGCACTTTGCGCCACCTCAGGATGAGATCAAGGACAGGGCAAAACAAAAAGGCCCCGGGCGCGTGCCCGAGGCCTTAAAGCCGTTAAAATAAAACGCGCTTAGCGGTTTTTCAGATAGTTCAGCATGGTGCCCGCATCGGACACCTCAAACGGGTCAGTGGGGCAATTGTCGGAAAAGCCTTCTTCGGCAAACAGCTTTTTCACTTCGCCATCTTCGGCATAGAGCGAATAACGCCAGCTGCGATAGCCAAAGCCCAGATTGGACTTGTCGACCAGCATGCCCATTTTACGGGTAAATTCGCCATTGCCATCCGGTAGCAGGAAGACTTTTTCCGCACCCAGATTTTTGCCCCATTGGTACATGGAGAAAGCATCATTGACGCTAAGGCAGATCACGGCATCCACGCCCTGAGCCTTGAACTCTTCAAAAGCGGCTTCATAGCCCGGCAGGTGCGTTGATGAACAGGTTGGCGTAAAGGCACCTGGCAGGGCAAACAGCACGACCTTTTTGCCTTTGAACAGATCCGCGGTGGTTACGTCTTTCCATTCGAACGGATTGTCACCATCCAGGGCGTCGTTGCGCACGCGGGTTTTAAAGACAACGTCGGGAAGTTGGTTATCGATCATGATGATCTCCTTTGATTGATCAGGTAGATGGGTTGTTACAAGTCTTCTCTTAGTCTTCCAGTGTTGAACGCAGCATCCAGGCGGTCTTTTCATGGATATCCATGCGCCGTGTCAAGAGATCAGCACTAGGTTGATCATTGGCTTTTTCCACCACGTCAAAAATACTGCGGGCGCGGGCCGAAACCGCCTCGTGATCCGCAGCCAGCGCCGCCACCATTTGCATGGCAGTTTCGCCGCCTTTGGCTTCGGACAATTTGGTCAGAGAGCCAAATTCCCGATAGGAACCCGGTGCCGGCAGCCCCAGAGCCCGAATGCGTTCGGCAATTTCATCAACCGCCAGGGCCAGTTCGGTATATTGCGTTTCGAACATCAGATGCAAACTGTTGAACATCGGCCCTTTGACATTCCAGTGAAAGTTCTGGGTTTTCAGATACAAGGTATAGGTGTCGGCCAGAAGACCGGCCAAGCCGTTGGCAATGGCGGTACGATCCGCCTCGCTCATGCCGATATTGATGGGGTTACTCATATCCTCACTCCTTTCTGAAGCGTTATGGACAGAATATAGGTATTGTTATTAAGTCTGTGAAACGATATATTTTTATATTTACAAGTGGAATTTCCGATTTATGACTTTCTCGCTGCGCCAATTACGATACTTTACCGCACTTGCAGACACACTGCATTTTGGCAAGGCGGCGGAGCAATGCTTTGTCACCCAATCCACATTGTCTGCGGGCATTCGCGATCTGGAAGATGCCTTGGGGGCTCGCCTTGCCGAGCGCACCAAACGACGGGTGGTCCTGACACCCTTGGGACAGGAAGTGGCTGTGCGGGCCACGGCCTTGCTGCGCGATGCCGAGGATTTAAAATCGCTGACCGCCCGTTATCGCCAACCGCTGAGCGGGGCACTGCGTATGGGGGTGATTCCCACCATTGCGCCCTATTTGCTGCCCCGGGCCTTGCCAGACATTCGCGATACGCACCCGGATCTGGACCTGATCCTAATCGAGGACCAGACCGAACGGTTATTGCAGAGTTTACGCGAAGGACGGCTGGACCTGGTGTTAATGGCCCTGCCCTGGCCCAGCGATGAATTTACCAGCCTGACGTTGTTTGCGGACCCGTTTCAGTTGGCCTGTCCCAAAGATCACCCACTGGCTAAATACAAACAGGTCTGTTCGGATGATTTTGCCAATGAGCCGTTATTGTTGCTCGCCGATGGTCATTGCCTGCGCGAGCATGCCCTATCGGCCTGCTCATACAAAGGTCATCGGGGCCAGCGGGGCATGGAGGGCACCTCGCTGCTCACGCTGGCGCAAATGGTGGCCGGCGGCCTTGGCATCACCCTTTTGCCCCAAATGGCCATTGATGCCGGTCTGGCCCGGCTCAGCGATCTGGCGCTGGTGCCGCTGGAGCCAAACAGTAATGCCCGCGATATTGGCCTTTTGTGGCGCAAGACCTCGGGCCGGGATGAGGAATTCAAGAAACTTGGTACGTTTTTTGAGCCGGCCGCCTAATCCTTTTCCAGCCGGGCGATCAGGCTGGAGGTATCCCAGCGTTTGCCCCCCATGGCCTGCACGTCGGCGTAAAACTGATCCACCAATGCCGCCACGGGAAGACGCGCGCCGTTTTCACGGGCTTCCTCCAGCGTGATGCGCAGATCTTTACGCATCCAGTCCACCGCAAAGCCAAAATCAAATTCGCCCTGCAACATAGTTTGATAACGGTTCTCCATTTGCCAGCTTTGCGCCGCGCCTTTGGAAATGGCCTCGATCACCCGCTCGCCGTCCAACCCGGCGCGTTTGGCAAAGTGCAGGCCTTCGGCAAGGCCCTCAACCACCCCGGCAATGCAAATTTGGTTGACCATTTTGGTCAATTGCCCGGCCCCGGCCTCGCCCATCAATGTGATCGCCTTGGCATAAACATCCATCACTGGCGCCGCCCTGGCAAAATCGTCTTCATGGCCGCCGCACATAATGGTCAGCTGCCCGGCTTCGGCCCCGGCCTGACCGCCCGATATCGGCGCATCGACAAAGCCCAACTGGCGCGCCTTTGCCTCAACAGCCAGTTCGCGGGCCAGCGCCGCCGAGGCGGTGGTGTGGTCCACAAAGATGGCCCTGGCCTTCATCGCATTAAAGGCCGGCGCGGCAATGGCGCGCACATCCGGGTCATCGCCAACACAAGCAAATACCAGATCACAATCGGTCACGGCGTCCGCAATATCATCTGTGGCGGTGCCACCATATTGCAAAGCCCAGTCCGTGGCCTTTTGCGCCGTACGGTTCCATACCCGCACCTCATGACCGGCTTTTTGCAAATACCCGGCCATGGGATACCCCATCACCCCCAGTCCGATAAACGCACATTTTGCCATTTTCCTTGCCCTTCCTGCCGACTTTGCTAGCTTGGTATAAATCGTGTGCATACACATAGGGACAAGTGTTGATTATGAAAACCGTTTTACGCTGGGGAAGCCGGACATTAGCCATTTTGATCGCCATTTCACTGCTCGCTGCCGGCGGCCTGTATTGGCGACTTCAACGCGCCCTTCCACAAGTTAAGGGGGAATTAACCTTAACAAACCTCGCCTCTCAGGTGAAAATTGCCCGGGACAACCTGGGCATTGCGCATATTTTTGCCTCCACCCGTCATGACGCGTTTTATGGCCTGGGGGTGGCCCATGCCCAGGATCGTATGTTCCAGATGGATATGAGCCGACGTTTTGGCTCTGGCCGTCTTTCAGAGCTGGTGGGCAAACGCGCGCTTTCCACGGACGCGCAAATGCGCATTTTGGGCCTGCGCCGCGCCGCCGAAGGCTCATGGAACCATTTGACGGCCAAAGAACAGGCCGCGATTACCGCCTATACCGATGGGGTGAATGCCATCATTACCGCCAAGGATTATGTCCCACCAGCGGAATATGTGTTTTTGCGCGCCCGGCCCGAACCCTGGGTGCCGGCTGACACCCTGACGGTTTTTAAGGTCATGGCCTATAGCCTGGCCGGTGATGCCATGCAGGAGCCCGGGCGCAAACGCCTGCGAGAGATCCTGGGCCAGGAACGCCTGGAACAGTTTCTGCCAGCCTATCCCAAAAATGCCCCGGTGGCATTGCGCGAAGAAGACATGACCTCTGTCTATCCAGCCCCGGTAGCGCCCGTAGAAGAAGCGCCCGCCCCGGCCATTGGCCCGGCCATGGGCGAACAGATCAAGGGCTCGAACAATTGGGTAGTTGATGGCTCTTTAAGCAAAAGCGGCCTGCCATTGCTGGCCAACGATCCGCACCTGGCCCTAACCGCCCCCGGCATCTGGTATTATGCCCGCCTGAACGCCCCCGACATGATGGTATTGGGGGTCACCCTGCCAGGCACGCCCTTTGTAACCCTGGGGCGCAATCGCACCATCGCCTGGGGGTTTACCAATACTGGGCCGGATACGTCTGATCTGAAGGTCGTCAAGACCAACACCCTTCACCCCACCACCATCACCGAGACCATCAAGGTCAAGGGCGGCGATGATGTAAAGCTGGATATTGCCTTTGCCAATGGCGCCGTGGTGATGGATCCAAAATGGTTCAAAGCCCCGGGAATGGCCAAGGATGACGAGACGATATTACTCTATACCACGCTGGATGATGACGACGACACCACTGCCTCCATCGGCATGGCCAATATTGATGCGCACAGCTTTGAGGATTTTGACAAGGCCCTAAGCCGTTTCAAAATGCCTGAACAAAACATGGTCTATGCAGACATAAACGGTAATATTGGCTTTGTCGCCCCGGCGCGGGTGCCGGTGCGCGATGCCGATGGCAATTGGGTTGGCGAAATCCCCTATGAAGCCCTGCCGCGCACCAAAAACCCCGGCCGCCATTATGTGGCCACGGCCAATAACAAGATTGTGCCGGACAGCTACCCCTATTTCATCACCAATCACTGGTATGGCTTTCACCGTATTCGCCGCATTGTCGAAAACATCGAGGCCACGCCCAAACACAGCATTGACAGTTTCAAGGCCATGCAGATGGACACGGTATCCGACCTTGCCCGCCGCACTTTGCCTTTGTTGGCCAGTGCCACGCCGGAAACCAAAAAAGGCCAGGAACTGCGCGATATGGTGATCAGTTGGGATGGCAACCTGACCCCGGGGCGGCCCGAAGGGCTGATTTATGCCGGGTGGTTGAGGGCCTTTTCAAAGCTGATCTATGCCGATGATCTGGGCGATGATTTTGAGCGCTTCTGGACCCCGCGTCGCGGCTTTATGGAACGCGTGGTCACGGGCGAAAACGCCAATTGGTGTGATGATATCAGCACCGAAGAAAGCGAAACCTGTCAGACAATGGCCGGCCGCGCCTTTGACAGGGCCGCCACGGCGCTGGGGGACGCCTATGGCAAGAACCCGCAAAAATGGCGCTGGGGCGATGTCCACGAAGCCGTCTTTGCTCATCCGTTGTTTGGGGGCGTCCCCATCTTGAAAAACTTCTTTTCCGTGCGGGTGCCCGTGGGCGGCGATGGCTCCACCCCCAATGTGGCGCATTATTCGTATAAATCCGGTAATTTTGATGCCCCCTGGGGCCCCAGTATGCGGGCCATTTATGACCTGTCGGATATGAATGCCTCGCTATATATGTCCGCGCCGGGGCAATCTGGCCAGGTGTTGTCCAAACACTATCGGGATATGGCCAAAAGCTGGGCCAATGGGGATTACATCCAGATCCGCGATGACTGGACCCCCGACTCGCCGCCACAAGGCACCCAAATCCTCACCTTAAATCCGCAATAAGGGGCGATTTACACCTGAAATTAACCGCTTTGGTGTTTTCTGATCAAAAGAATTTGGTGGGAAAGCAATGTCAGACGATCGTCCAATTATCAAGAAGGTGATCAAGGTCAGTGGTGGTGGACACCATGGTGGCGCATGGAAAGTCGCCTATGCGGATTTCGTGACCGCCATGATGGCTTTCTTTTTGCTAATGTGGCTGATCAATACCACCACGCCAGAACAAAAACGCGGCGTAGCCGATTATTTCGCCCCCGCCAGCATCAGTGAATCGCGTTCCGGCGCCGGTGGCATTCTGGGCGGCACTGCCCTTGGCGAAGATGGCGCCCGCAATTCCGGCACCACGGCCCTGGTCAGCAAGCTGGCCCCCAAGGCCCCCAAAACCCCGGACAGCAAAAAAGGCAAATCGCGCAAAAACAACAGCGCCGGCAGCGATGTATCGGAAAATGCCTTGCAACAGGCCCTGGCCCGCCGCGAAGATATGGCCTTCAAAGAGGCATCGGAATCCCTGCGCCAGGCCATGCAGGATATGCCTGAACTGGCCGAATTGTCCAAAAACCTGATGGTCGATCAGACCCCCGAAGGGCTTCGCATCCAGATTGTGGACCAGGAAGGTCGTTCTATGTTCGAGCCGGGCTCGGCCGACCTGAAGCCACACACCATTGTCTTGCTCAGATCCGTTGCCAAAATCATAAACCGTTTGCCCAACCGCATTAGCATATACGGGCATACCGATGCTTCGCCTTCGGCGGCCAGCGGCTATTCGAACTGGGATCTGTCCTTTAACCGCGCCAATGCGGCCCGCCAGATTTTACAGGAAAGCCAGGTGCCCGAAGATCGCTTCTATCAGGTCACCGGCAAGGCAGGGTCCGAGCCCTTATTCCCGGATGACCCCTATATGCCCGGCAACCGGCGCATCTCTATTGTATTGCTGCGCGAGGCACCGCCCTTGCCACCTGGACACAAGCTTTAGGGGCAGAACCGGTCAGGCTTAACCGCTGTATTTGCATTGCGAAGAGCGCTCGCACAGAACTTTGCTGGCGGCCCGTACATCACCATTATGCTTGGCAATAATTCCGGTAATTTCCGCCCGTTGGTGCTGGCTCAGCCAGACCCCGGAAATTTCAATATCGACTACCCGGGGGCTGCCTTTGATTTCCAGAACCCGCCATTTGATTTCCTCGGCCTCATCCTCCATCGCCCCACCTGAAATGGTGGTCAAAACCACGCTATCACCGGGGCGGCGATCTTCTGAACTTTTGACTTTGAAAACTTCACTGCCAAAATTGCTGAGCTCTGACTGATAAACGCTGAGCGCATAAAGCTGAAAGGCATGGCTGAATTCTTCGAATTCCTGGGGGCTGGCCTTGGCCGCATATTTGCCCAGCACAAAGCGCGCAATGACATTCACATCAGCAGTTTGCAATAATTCCTGTTGGAATTTTTCTTCTTTTTGCGTTTCGTCCAGCGCCGGATCCGAAAGGATGGTTAGGATTTGCGCGACCTTG
Organism: Robiginitomaculum sp.; assembly: GCA_015485335.1. Lineage (GTDB taxonomy): Bacteria > Pseudomonadota > Alphaproteobacteria > Caulobacterales > Maricaulaceae > Robiginitomaculum_B. Next base: position 9,129 of record WFTT01000106.1, on the reverse strand, counting down.
TTCTGGACAAAAGAAACCGCCCTTTCGGAGGCCATTGCCGGCGCGCTGAGCACCATGGAAATCGTCAATACAGAGGCAGCGAATAAAGATCTGATTTTCATAAACAGGTTCCGTTTCTTGGGTAATGCATCAAAAATTACTCGGTACTGCTGATGTCAAATTCAGGGAGGGTTTCAATTTGGGTGTGGCCATTGGCAATTTCATCTTTTCGAGTCTGCCAATAGAGATCACGCACGCTGTTATATTCATCAAAAGCGGTTTGCCTGAGCTTTTTTATCAGCTTCAGGGCGCGGGCGCGTTTATCGACGATATCAACCGCACGACTGGTCGTCATATAGGTGTTTTTACCGTCAAATTCTGTATAGGTCAGCGGTGCAAAATAATGGTCCGGCAAGCGACCAAAGGCATCGCGCAAACTGCTGGGGCCCAGCAATGGCAGCACCAGATAGGGGCCGGCTCCAATGCCGGCAATGGCCATGGTCTGACCAAAATCTTCATTATGCCGTTCAAGACCATTATGTTTGGCAACATCAAACAGGCCACCCACCCCGGCGGTCGTATTGATGGCAAAGCGGCTAACGGTTATCCCGGCGCGCTTCCATTCGCCCTGCAACAAATCATTGGCCAGAATGACCGGACTGCCCAGATTGTTCAGGAAATTGCGAATGCCATTGCGGGCCGGTTTGGGGGTTATGGTCTGATAGGTCTTGGCCACCGGCTTCAACACGGCCTTGTCCATGGCAGTATTGAAATCAAAAAGCACACGGTTCATGGGTTCCAGCGGATCTCCGGCAACCCGGTTGGAGCGACTGGCACAACCACCCAGCACCAGACCCGGCACAAGTAATAAGAGTGCTGGTAAATGATATCCCACTTGTGTGCCGTCCTCTCTTTTGCGGTCAAACCAGCCTAACCGGTATCTGTTTTCAGCCTAAACAGATTCAATCTGAATGCTGGCTGAATATGACTGTCTTGCCCATAGCCTTTCACGCAAACGTTATTACCCCTGTCACAGAGGCGGTTGCCCTACATTAACGTCGCTGCGATGCTAAAACCTCCATTACCGTGCCTGCCCATGCCCCATGACAGGGGGTGGGCAATGTCAATCGACCAGATCAAAATCTGGAAGATCGTGTACATCCACCACCCCGTCTGCAATCGCATCTTTGCGAATCTGCTGGTAATAACTGCGAATGCTCACATATTCATCAGGGGTATTTTTACGTATAATATCAATTTGTTGCAGCGTTTCTGCACGGCGGTCTATGGTGTTCAGCGCCAACCGCGCCCGGCCAAAGGTCTGTTTGCCTTTAAAGCGGGTAAAACTGAGCGGAGAGAGAGACAGATCCACCGTCAGCCCCACCAGATCACGGGCATTGGTCGGCCCAAATAATGGCAAGACCAGATAGGGGCCGGGCGCAACGCCCTTGGTCGCCAGTGTTTGACCAAAGTCTTCATAATGCTTTTCAAGGCCTGTGGACTTGGCAACATCCAACACACCGCCAATGCCAATAGTACTGTTGATGGCAAATCGGGCTGTGGTCTGCGCGGCGCGTTTCCATTTTCCCTGTAACAGGTCATTGGCCAGAATGACCGGGCTTTGCAGATTATCCAGAAAGTTCCGTATGCCCTTGCGCGCCGGTTTGGGGGTAATGGCCTGATAGGTCTTGGCCACCGGTTTCAATACGGCCTTATCAGCCACCGTATTAAAGGTAAAAACAACGCGGTTAATCGGCTCTAACGGGTCGGATTTGCTGCGCCACGGCGGGTGCGCACAGCCATAAAGGCTCAGAAACAGCACCATTAGGAGGCCAGTTCTCAATAAACTTAACAATTTACATGTCCCCGTTGAGCATTCATATCGCATGGATATATCGCGCTATGGAACCGGTTTCACCAATACGGTGAAACGGTCCACATTTATACACTTTCATTTATATCTATTGGTTATATTTATATAATTGCAAAAGAACTATAAAGCAGCCACTTAAAGTGGTCGCAACCAATATACGGATTTACATACCTACACTGACAATTTTTTTATATTAAGAAAATTACTCGCCAGTTTTGATCAGATCTGCAATTTTTTCGGCAATCATAATGGTTGGGGCATTAGTGTTTCCCCCCACCAGACGCGGCATAACCGAGGCATCCACTATCCGCAGGTTTGTAGCCCCGTAAAGACGACAATGGGGATCCACCACCGCCATGTCATCGTCTTTGCGTCCCATTTTACAGGTCCCAATAGGATGAAACAGGGTTTCGGCCTTTTCACGCACAAAGGCTTCCCAGTCCGCATCGCTCTGGGGACGCACTTCGGGCGCGTACAAGGCTTTGCGTTCATCATCAAAGGCCGGTGCCTCCAGAATATCCAGCGCCATTTTGGCGCCGTCGATCTGGGTCTGCAAATCATGCCCCTTGGTCAGATATTGCGGATCAATCAGGGGGTGGTCCTCGGGATTGGTGGTGTTCAGGCGAATGGTGCCGCGAGAATCCGGATAGAGCACATAAGAATGCAGGGTAATGCCATGGGTTTTACTGCGCGGTTCACCGCGCGGGGCCACAATGGCCGGCACAAAATGGAACTGAATATCCGGCTCATCCTCGCCGCGGGTGCTGGCAAAGCCACCGGTTTCAGCAGCATTGGAAGTCAGCATGCCCTTTTTGGTAAAGAGATAACGCACCGCCTCGGTAATCTGTTTGGGCAGCGCCCTCAGGCTGTAGGCATAGGAACGTGCGGTCTTGCCAGTAAAGGCAATGCCAGTATCCAGATGGTCCTGCAGGTTCTCGCCAACGCCGGGCCGGTCTACGGCGACACTAATGCCCATTTCGCGCAAATGATCCGCCGGGCCGATGCCCGAAAGCATCAGGATTTGCGGTGAATTAATCGCCCCCCCGGTGACGATCACTTCGCGCCGCGCAATGATATCCCGTTCATCCCCCTTAGTGCGCACCCGCACCCCGGTGGCCGTGGTACCATCCATCAGGACTTTTGTGGCCAGGGTTTCCACCATAATGGTCAGGTTGGGCCGGGCCTTCACGTCCGCATTCAGATACCCCGCCGCGGCTGAACAGCGTTTGCCGTCGCGCTGGGTGACCTGGTATTGGCCCACGCCCATGCGGGTTTCTCCATTAAAGTCCTTATTGTGAGGCAGGCCCCGCTCTATACCGGCGCGCACAAAAGCCTCACTTAGCGGATTCACATAACGCAGATCAGATACGCAGAGCGGCCCGCCAGAGCCATGAAACTGGTCCTGTATACGTTGCTGGTCTTCTGATTTTCGAAAATATGGCAACACATCGTTCCAACCAAAACCATCCGCCCCCAGCGCCTTCCAGGCTTCGTAATCCACATGGCCACCACGGATATACACCATGGCATTGATCGAGGAGGAACCGCCCAGGGTCTTGCCGCGCGGCCAATACAGCTCGCGGTTGTTCAGCTCTTTTTGGGGAACCGTGTCGTAATGCCAGTTCAGATCATCTGAATAAATGGCATCCACAATCATCGCCGGCGTATGGATGGCCGGGCTTTTATCGGCCGGCCCTGCCTCTAATAGACAGACCGTAACGTCCGCATTCTCGGTCAAACGACTGGCCAGACAGGCTCCTGCCGAACCCGCGCCGGTAATCACATAATCAAACTCGTCCTGGTTGTTTCCCACAATTCGCCTCCGTTTTGGAAACTATAAGTGAACAGTGTTCACCGGGAAAGTGATAAATATGGCTATCTCCCAGAAAGGTATGGTGCTGATCCCAGCGGAGCCAGGGCAATGGCATAAAGTTGATCAATAAAGTCATTGGATTTCAATTGCTTTGGGTTATTTGCCAGCATGGCCAGGACGACTCCCTCTACCGCCATAACGGATATGAGAATATTCTTTTCAGGCAAACCCATAGCCTGTGCAATGCTGGCGGCCTGGGCATCACGGGCATTGGCCAGATGGTTCTGCAAACCAAAGCCGGGGGCCATTTCATGCAGTCGCGCTGTCAGGCGGGGCGCATTCGCGTGTGCATCAACAAAGGCGATCAATAAATCCCGCAACATATCGCCATCCTTCTTATTATTGGCCGCCAGAATTTCCTCAGCAGCAGAACGCTCATCGGCCACATGGCGTTCGATCAGGGCAGACATGATCGCATCGGCCCCAGGAAAATATTGATAGAGCGAGCCAATGCTAACCCCTGCCCGTTCAGCAATATGATTGGTCGTAAAGGGCTGAGAGTCCTCTTCAAGAATATGAGCAGCCGCTTGTAAAATGGTTTCCACCATAACGATAGAACGTCTTTGCTTTGGCATTTTACGTATTGTAACTATTGACTTTTCTTTCTTTTTATAGCGTCCCATAAACCTTCTTTCCAATGCGAGTAGACATTTAATATTCTATAGTCAAAATTATAAACATGAGCAATAACTCGCATAATATGATTACCAAAACCCGTATCTGTGTTGAAGGCCACACCCTGGTTGTTGAACACCCCGACACGCTATTCAGCCGTCCTGGCCCGGTCTGGATGTTTATCCATGGAATCGCCGTTTGTCCCGGATTTTGGGACCCTTTGATGCCGCCTCGCTTTCGCGATGACGTCGCCTGGATATCCGTATCCTTGCCCATTCATGCCCCTTCATCTGGTCCAAAGACATTTTTACGTTCCCAGGTGACGCCTGAACTGTTTAACACGCTCTACCAAGCCGTTCTGGATCAGTTACTGCCAGAACGTAAGATCATTATTGTAGGTCATTCCACCGGCGGGTTTGCCGCCCTGTGCCTGGCCCTTGCCGCCCCCGAGCGCATTCAAGGCGTAGTCTGTGTTGGCGGCTTCGCGGATGGCCAATGGGTTGGTCTGGAAGGCGATATGCAATTAATGGCACGCAAGGAAAAACTGGGGATGTTTGGGCCAATGGCCTTGCGCATGGCGTCCTGGCTTACGACCCGTTGGCCATGGCTTCATGCCAGAGCGGCATCCTTGTTTGCCCATGACCGGCGTGCATTTCTTTCAGATAAACCGACCAGAACCTCCCTGCGCAGGATGCGCCGGGCCGCGCGCATACAAAATCAGAAACATCTCATCGCCTTTTTCGCTGGCATCCGTGATGTCGATATCTGGGACCGGATAAGTCAGATCAAACAGCCAGTCTTGGTTCTTGATGGCGAACATGACCCTGTGATTCCTCACCAGAAAACTCTCGATCTAGCCAAGGTGCTGCCTAATGCCCGCCTGCTTTTCTATCCGGGGGTTGGCCATATGGTCATGAATGAACGGCGGGATCGATTCTGGACCGACATTTTAGACTGGCATCGCAAACTTTTTGAGAAAGGTACGCCATGACCTTGTACACACTGCCGGAACCCTTGCATGTGGCATTGTTCTTTGCCGTTTTCTACTTTGCGGCGGCCCTCATAACAGGAGTATGGAAATGGCGCGCCATGCTGGCTGCAAAAGATGGCCAGGCCCATGCCTATATTGATATTGCGCACCATGCTGCCCTGCATTATGGCCCTTTCATTTTACTGGCAGGCATATTGGCCTCATTCTGGTCTTTTGAAGCGCTTTTACCCGCCTGGATACTGGTGGAAATCATGGGCTGGACCATGGTTCTCTCGCTCAGCCGCTATATCTCTCTCGGACTGCACGGAACGGCATCCAATCAACTGTACAAGGCTACGGCCTCGGCCAGACTTGGGCTGGTCTTCTTTTTCCTGGGCTCTGTCCTGCCAGGACTTGCCATTGCCTTTGGGGCCGCAACAAGCCTCTGGACGGGTTTGCCAGGAAAGCCGTTTTAACCGGTTTTTACCCGGCCCAATGCCTCGTTCCACCCTTCCAGCTTTGCCTGGCGTTCGGCGGCATCAATGGATGGCATAAAGCTGGCCTCTTCGTGCCAGCGCGCATCCACATCTATCAGGCTTTCAAATATGCCGGCCCCGATTCCGGCCAGCATGGCCGCGCCAAAGGCGGTGGTTTCTGTCATTTGTGGGCGCAATACCGGCAAGGCCACCATGTCGGCCAGAAACTGCATCAGCCAGGCGTTTTTGGTCATGCCACCATCCACTTTCAGGCGTTTGGGAACAATCCCGTCGGCCTTCATGGCCGCCAGCAGATCGGCGCATTGATAGGCCACGGCCTCAAGGCCTGCCCGCGCGATCTGTGCCGGACCGGTGCCCCGGGTCAGGCCGACAATGGCGCCCCGCGCCTCGGCATCCCACCAGGGGGCACCAAGGCCCGCAAAGGCTGGCACCATATAAACCCCGCCGGTATCGATGATGGATTTTGCCATATCCTCGCTATCGTCGGCGTTCTCAATAATGCCCAGCCCGTCGCGCAGCCATTGCAGGGTCGAGCCCGCCGACAGGATAGAACCCTCCATAGCATAGGAGCGCACCCCTTCGATTTCCCAGGCGATGGTGGTCAGCAACCGATGGGCCGATTGCACCGCCTTATCACCGGTATTGGCCAGCATAAATGCCCCGGTGCCAAAAGTGATTTTCATTTCGCCCGGCCGGTAACAGGCCTGACCAATGGCCGCCGCCTGTTGATCCCCCGCCATACCGGTGATGGGCAGACCACCGCCGGGCAAGCCTTGGGCAATCAGGGCAAATTTGCCGGCATTGGGACACACGGTTGGCAACAGCGCCGCCGGCACCTCAAACAGTGCCAGTAATTCCTCATCCCATTTCCCGATATTGATATCGTAAAGGCTGGTACGCGAGGCATTGGTGGCATCGCTAAGGTGTACGCCGCCGGACAAACGCCAGAGCAAAAAGCTCTCGACTGTACCAAAGGCCAGCTCGCCTGCCTCGGCGCGGGCCCGCGCCCCCGGGATCTCATCCAGTATCCACGCAATTTTACTGGCCGAGAAATACGGGTCCAGCAACAGGCCGGTGCGGGCACTGATCATCTCTTCATGGCCCTGCGCCGCCAGCATGGCGCAGCGCGCCGCCGTGCGCCGGTCCTGCCAGACAATGGCATTATAGATCGGCATGCCGGTCACCCGGTCCCAGATAATGGTGGTTTCGCGCTGGTTGGTGATACCGGTGGTCAAAACCTGCCAGCCATTTTCCCGGGCCGCGTCCAGGGCTTCGGTCATCACCGCACAAGTGCTTTCCCAAATCTCCTCCGGATCATGCTCCACCCAGCCCGGCTGGGGATAGATTTGCGTAAATTCGCGTTGGGCCAGCGCGACCGGCTCGCCTTCCAGCGAGAATACAATGGCGCGGCTGGAGGTTGTGCCCTGATCTATGGCCAATATGGCCCGTTTATCACTCACCGTTCAATCCTCGTATTTTATTGTGTAATGGCGTTGCATATGGGCGGTGGCCCGGCCCCAGTCGGAGGTTTTCACCCTGGCCTGATGCGCCGCAAAGGCGGCCCGACTGGCAAAGGTTTCTTCGACCAGATAACGCGAAGCATTATGGGGGTCTGGCACCACATCAAAGGCCAGACAACCGGCCTCGGCCCGGGTCAAGGCGATATGGTGCGGCAAATGGGTTTTGATAATCTCCCGATCCTGATCGGCAATCACCAGAAACCCGCTTAGCACCACTTTTTCTTCTTCACGCACCAAATAACCGGCCTCTTTTTGCAGACACTAACAGATGAAAGGCTGACAGGAACCAAAAAATCAGCCAAGGGAGAGGCATGAAGGATATCATGGACATTCTGATCATTGGCGGCGGCATTAATGGGGCGGGCATTGCCCGCGACGCTGCCGGGCGCGGCCTGTCTGTGGTACTGTGCGAACAGGGCGATCTGGCTGGGGCCACCTCGTCGGCCAGCACCAAAATGGTGCATGGGGGTCTGCGGTATCTGGAATATTATGAATTTGGGCTGGTACGCGAAGCCTTGGCCGAGCGCGAACGCCTGTTACACATCGCGCCCCATCTGGTCACGCCGCTGCGCCTGATTCTGCCCCATAATGCCGATATGCGCCCGGCCCTGATGATCCGCGCAGGGTTATGGCTGTATGATCATTTGGGCGGCGGATCCTCGCTGCCCCGTTCCGGCACGCTGCGGCTGGGCAATTGTATCGAGGCCAAAGCCCTGCGCCAGCCCAGAGGGCTGGCCTTTGCCTATTCCGATGCCCGCACCGATGATGCGCGTCTGGTGGTGGCCAACGCCATAGATGCCGCCGAACATGGAGCGCAAATCCATACCCGGACCAAAGTCATTTCCTGTTCCCGCGAGGGCGAATACTGGGAAATTTCGGCCAAAACCGCCGCCGGCAAGACGAAAACCTGGCGCGCGCGCCTTCTGGTCAATGCCGCCGGGCCGTGGGTGGACGCCATGGATGCCTGCACCGGAGCCAAGGCGGTTTCCCATATGCGTCTGGTCAAGGGCAGCCATATTGTCCTGCCCAAGCTGTTTGACGGGCCGCGCGGGTTTTTGTTTCAAAATGATGATCGCCGCGTTCTTTTTGCGCTGCCCTATCAGGGTGAATTCACCCTCTTTGGCACCACCGACACCCCCTATGAAGGTGATCCCTATGCAGCCAAAATGGATGATAAAGAACGCGACTACCTGCTAGGAGCAGTCAATCGTTTTTTTGCCACCCCCAAAAGCAAGGAAGACATTGTCTGGTCTTATTCCGGGGTACGGGCGCTCTTTGGTGATGAAGAGATGGACGCCTCCAAATTATCGCGCGAATATCATCTGGAACTTTCCCACAAAAAGGATGGCGCCCCGGTGCTGACCGTTCTGGGTGGCAAGATCACCACTTTTCGTGCCCTGGCAGAAAAGGCGGTGGATCAATTGGCCGAACGCCTTGGCAATACGGCGCCCCACTGGACCGGGACAACTGCCTTGCCCGGTGGCGATATGCCTGCGGGTCTTTCTGCCTTTGATGCAGACATGGCGACCCGATATCCATTTTTAGATGAGGCCCTGCGCCAGCGTCTGATCCATGCCTATGGCACCCGAATGACCAAGGTGCTGGGTCAAGCCAAAAGCCTGAAAAGCCTTGGCCGGCACTATGGCGGTGGCCTTTATCAGGCCGAACTGAACTATCTTAAATCCCATGAATGGGCGATAACGGCCGAAGACGTTTTGTGGCGACGCACAAAGCTGGGCCTGTTTCTGAACGACAAGGAACGCCGCGCCCTTGGCGATACTTTTAACGCCTAACCTTATTTG
>WFTT01000105.1 GCA_015485335.1 Robiginitomaculum sp. | reverse complement strand
GGATGCAGATACCGAAACCACCCCGGCACCGGCGAATGAGACGCCGGAAGCCAAGGTGGAGACCAGCGTCCCGACAGATGAAAAGCCAAAACGGCCGGTTCGTCGTCGGCGCAAGGTTCGCAGTGCCGATACCGAAGTCACCACAACAGCCGCCATACCGGATCAACCGGCACCGGCTGCGACGGACGCCAAGCCGGAAACTGACGAGCAGCCAAAACGCCCAGTACGCCAGCGGCGCAAACCCGCCAGCACAAAGGCCGAAGCCACCCCAGTTGAGAACCTAACCGCCCCTGCACCCGCCGTGGCAGAAACGGACGAGAAACCAAAGCGGCCAGTTCGCCGACGGCGCAAACCGGCTGCGGAAGCAGCCAAAACCGAGGCCACACAGACCCCGGCACAAACGCAAAATGATGCACCGCCTGCGGAAGAAAGCAAACCAAAGCGCCGTGCCGTTCGTCCCCGCAAAGCCAAGGCCGCAGAGACTCGAAAAGCCCCTGAGATCAGTACGACGGATGAAAATCCGACCACCACAACCGAAGATGGGACCTCTGAAAAAGGTAAAAAGGGCTGGTGGGCACGACGGTTTAACGCTTGAGCAGCGGCGGGAGGCTTTGTTTTCCAAGCAAAGCCTCCCGGCAAAGCTCGCGTAAATGGGGATCACCATTGCACCCGTTTGAATATGAGCTAGAATGAGATTCAGGGGGCAGAAGGAGATTGGCCTATGCGCCTATTTGGTGTTCTGTTTGCAATAACACTTCTTGTGTTTTCCCACCCCCAAAAATCCTGGGCGCAAGGCGTCATTCGTGATGCCGAGATTGAGGCCGTCATCCGCGACTGGTCTGACCCGATTTTCAAGGCTGCCGGTCTGCGGGCCGAAGATATCAATATCCACATTATCAATGATGGCAGCATGAATGCCTTCGTAACGCGGGGGCAAAATATGTTCCTGCATACAGGCATTATACTCAATGCAGAGACACCGAACGAACTGATCGGTGTGATTGCGCACGAAACCGGCCATATGGCGGGCGGCCATCTTGCCCGCTCTGATGATGCCATCAGCAAGGCCATGCGCCCGATGATCCTGACCATGGGACTGGGTATTCTGGCCGCCATTGCCGGGGCCCCAGATGCCGGGGCCGCCATTATGAGCAGCGCCCAGAAGAACGGCACCGTTACTTTTTTTGCCTATACCAGGGTTCTGGAAGCTTCAACGGATCAGGCGGCTGAAAACTTTCTGGAAGCCACCGGTCAGTCCGGCAAAGGCCTTCTCGATTTTTTCCAGCGGTTTCGTTATAATGAGGTGTTCTCTGGCGCCACCAAATACCCCTATTTTCTTAGCCACCCCCTGTCTTCACAGCGTATCAACGCCCTGCAAGCCAGAGTTGAGGCTTCGCCCTATAAGGATGTTGTGGACAGTCCGGAAGACCAGCACAAGCTGGATATGATCAAGGCCAAGATTATTGGCTTTCTGAAGCCGCCGGAAACAACATTTAATTTGTATCCTGAATCCGATACCAGCGAGCCGGCACGCTATGCGCGCGCCATTGCCCATCACCAGGCCGCCTCGACCAAAATAGCGTTAAAGGAAATGGGGGCCTTGCTCGAAGAAGAGCCTGACAACCCCTATTTTAACGAGTTTTATGGGCAAATTCTTTTTGAAAGTGCCCAGGCACAAAAGGCCCTTCCCTATCACCAGCGCGCCGTAGAGTTACGCCCGGATTCTGCATTGTTGCGGCTAAATCTGGCACAGGCTCTGATTTCCACCGACACTCCGGAAAACATTACAACCGCGGTTGAGGAATTGAAAAAAGTGTTGGCAAGAGAGCCTGATAACGGTTTTGCCTGGTACGAGCTGTCGGTTGCCTATGAACGTCAGGGTAAAATTTCGCTGGCAAAACTGGCCACCGCAGAACAGGCCTATGCCATGGGCGATTATATGCGGGCCCGCTCTTTTGCCCAGCGCGCTTTGATGGAATTGCCCCAGGGAACGCCAGACTGGCGCCGGGCCAATGATATAACGCTGGTAATTGCCGCAGACCCCAGAATTCGCAAGCAAGCTGCCCAAAGACGCAAACGCCGTTAAACACGCGATATTGACTTTCCTTCTTCATGAAAACCCGGCATGAAACAGCCATTGCTGTCCCCGCATTGCCAGTCAGGAGCCTTCTGTGTCCAAAAACCTACTCATTCCCCTTCTTTTACCTATCTCCGTCAGCCTGATTGCGGGCGGTACCGCGGGATATTTAGCCACGTTCGAGCAAATACAAAATCTGAAGGCCGGCAAAGGCGTATCCAGTCAGATAATCGACCCCGATGCCTTACGTGAAGCAATCCTGGCCCAACCGGAGGTCGTAGAAGAAGCCTTTTATGCCCTGCAGGCAAAGCGTCAGGCCGAGGCCGATGCCGCCAAAAAGGGGGCATTGGCCAACGTAAAAGGGGCTTTGTTTAACGATAAGAATGACCCGGTTATTGGTCCGGATAATGCACCATTTGTTCTGGTAGAGTTCTTTGATTACAATTGTGCCTATTGCAAAGTTGCCTCAAAATGGTTGCGCACTGCCCTTGATGAGAACCCCGGGAAGATCAAAATCATTTTAAAGGACTTTCCGATTCTGGAAGGGCGCTCAAAAGGTTCACGAGAATCATCCGAGGCGGCCTGGGCCGCACGGTTACAAGGCAAAGATAAATACGAGGCATTTCATTTTGCCCTGATGGATGCCCGTGGTGGCTTTGACAGCCAGCGCATTGATGAAATCGCCGCCAATAGCGGCCTGGACGTGGCTCGCTTGCGGGCTGACATGAAAGCCAACAAGAAGGCTTTTGATACCCTTGTTGAAAGCAATATGCGCCTTGCCAGAAGCCTGGGCATTGATGGCACCCCGGCTTTTATTACTGGTGACACCTTCATTACCGGTGCTGATACACAAAAACTGCAATCCCTGCTGGATGCAGCCCTGGCAGAAGACAGTTAAAAATCCATCCTTGCCTTATCGGGGCAAAAATGATCCCCTGCCCTAACTGGTCGCGTGGCGATTTAATCTGCCAGCGTATTGTATGGGGAGTCTAAATCATGGGTACAGTGCTTAAACTGTTGGGATTTTTATTGCTATTAGGTCTTGGTTATTTGCTCTTGTGGCCGGTGCCAATTCATCCCACCTCCTGGCAGGCCCCCACTCCTCCCGGTTATGAAGGCAAATGGGCCCCCAATACGCGGCTGGCCCATCTGGATACCATTGCCCTTGATGATCATGCCGGCCCGGAAGACATTACCGGGCGGGTCATTGATGGCTCTCTCGTTATCTTCACGGCCCTGCATGATGGTTCTATAGTCAAGGTAGATCCGGTTACCAAAGAGGTATCGCTTTTTACCAATACAGGCGGTCGCCCCTTGGGGTTGGAATTTGACGCCGCTGGCAATCTGATCGTCGCCGACGCCTATCGTGGATTGCTATCCATCAATCCCGCCGGCGATGTTACCGTTTTGGCAGACAAGGTAAGCGATGACAGCCCCATTCGTTATGCCGATGATCTGGATATTGCCAGTGATGGTCGCATTTTCTTTTCCGATGCCAGCACCCGCTTTGGCGCAAAGGCCTCTGGCGGCACACTGGAAGGCAGCTTGCTAGCTTTGATGGAACACAGCAATGATGGCCGCATTCTGGTGTATGACCCCGCCGATAAAAGCGTTTCTGTCTTGCAAGACGGTTTTACCTTTCCCAATGGCATCGCCATCTGCCCGGATGATCGCTGTATACTGGTGGCCGAAACCGGCAGCTATTCAGTTAAACGCATCTGGTTGCAAGGCAGCAATGCCGGCAAAGTCGATACATTGATTGAAAACCTGCCAGGCTTTCCCGATAATCTGAACCGCGCCCCGGATGGCTCTTTCTGGCTAGGCCTGACCAGCCCGCGCTCTGCACCCCTGGATAAATTGTCCGCCAAACCATTCATGCGCAAAATCGTACAGCGCCTGCCGGCCTCCTTTCGGCCCAAAGCCGAAAATTACGGGTTTGTCTTAAACTTCGGCCTGGATGGCCATGTGCTGAATGTTTTGCAGGATCCCAAGGGCACCTACCCACTTACCACAGGCGCATTCGAGCCGGGTGACGGTTGGCTTTATATCACCTCCCTGGGTGCAGACCGCATTGGCAGAGCCCCCTGGCCCAAAACCGCACCATAAGCCATCAGGTTATGGCTGATTGCGGGCCTGTTCGAATGCTTCTTGTGCTTCCAGCCACAGGTCTTCGATCTCATCAATGCGCCTCAAGGCACGGGTGCGTTTGACGTTTAAGGTGGTGGCCTGTTCGGGGTCGCGCTCATAAAGCTCTGGCTTGGCCAGGGCAATATCGATCTGTTCCACGCCCATCCGCAGCCGCTCCAGCTCGGCCTCCAGACGGGCAATATTACGCCGCATCGGGGCCAAGGATTCGCGTCTTTCCGCCTTGGCCTGTCGCTTGGCCTGCCCTGCCTGTACCTTGGTCTCAGAAGGGGCTTTGCGCTCTTTTTCGCCCATCTGGCGGCGATAATCATCCATGTCCCCGTCATAGGTGCGCACGGTACCGCCTTGCACAATCCACAACCGGTCGATGCTGCGTTCAATGAGAAACCGATCATGACTGATCAGCAAAACGGCCCCCTCATAGGCATCCAGTGCATCGGCAAGGGCGGCGCGGCTATCCATGTCCAAATGGTTGGTTGGCTCATCCAGAATAAGCAAATGCGGCCCCTCAAAGGCAATCAGGTTCAGCAATAACCGTGCTTTTTCCCCGCCAGAGAGATCCCCAACCGGGGTTTCGGCATGCTCGGCACCAAGCCCGAAGCGGGCCAGCCGTGCACGCCTTTGAGCCTCGGTCGCCTCTTCCATACGGGCCTTAACATGGGTGTAGGGGGTTTCTGCCGGATCCAGTACATCCAGCTGGTGCTGGGCGAAATAGGCCACTTGCATACGTTTATGGTGTTTCATGCGGCCATTCATGACCGCCAGTTTGCCAGCAATCAGCTTGGCAAAGGTGGACTTGCCCTGCCCATTTCGCCCCAACAGGGCAATGCGGTCGTCCGGGTCCAGCGCCAGATTAAGATTGCTCAGGATCGGCTTGCCCGGCTCATAGCCCACACTGGCACCTTCAAAGCGGATCATCGGTGGCGCCATGGGGCGCTTGGGACTGGGCAGATCAAAAGGAGCCACCGGATTTTCAACAATGGTGGCAATGGGACGCATTTTTTCCAGCCGTTTAACCCGGCTTTGCGCCTGTTTGGCCTTGGAGGCTTTATACCGGAAACGATCCACAAAAGCCTGCAAATGGCGGCGCTCCTCTTCCTGGCGGCTGCGCAGGGCCATATCCAGCCGCTGGCGCTCGGCCAGTTGTCTTTCAAACGAGTCATACCCGCCTTCAAAAATCGTGATTTTTCCGGCACGCAAATGGGCAATTTGATGCACTGCTGTATTCAGCAAATCCCGGTCGTGAGATACCACCAGAACCGCGCCCGGAAACTTCTTAAGGTGGGTTTCCAGCCAGATGGCCCCTTCCAGATCCAGATAGTTGGTAGGCTCATCCAACAACAACAAATCCGGCGCGGCAAACAGCATGGAGGCCAGCGAAGCACGCATACGCCAGCCGCCGGAAAAACTGGAACAGGGGTGACGTTGTTCTTCGGTAGAAAATCCAAGCCCATGCAGAATCGCCCCGGCGCGGGCCTCGGCGGAATAGGCGTTTATATCGGCCAGTCGGGTTTGAATTTCGGCGATTTTATGCGGTTCAGTTTCGGTTTTTGCGGCTTTAAGCAAGGCTTCGCGTTCGGTATCGGCACTCAGCACAAAATCCATAATGGTTTGTGGCCCGCCGGGGGCTTCCTGATCCACCGAGCCAAGACGTGCCCCCTTGCGGATGCGCGCTTCGCCAGAGATCGGGTCCAGCTCGCCCTTGATAATGCGTATCAGCGTGGACTTGCCCGTACCGTTGCGCCCCACCAGCCCCAGACGGGTACGTGGGCGCAGGGCAAAGCTGGCATTATTGATCAGAAGGCGTCCTTCGACCCTGCAAACCAGGTTGTTGATATGAAGCATAACAGGTCCAGCACTGAAGTCCGCAAACAAAGGTTCGTCGGATATAGCGGGTTTGCTCCCACGAAGAAAAGGCACAGCTGTAAAAGGTTTGGCGATATGGCCTTCACAGCGCACAGGCACACTGCTATAGGCGCGCCAAATCAAGTTTCAAACCCAACCCTAAGGAAACGCCCCATGGCTATTCAACGCACTTTTTCCATCATCAAGCCCGACGCTACCAAACGTAATCTTACCGGCGCCATCAATGCCAAAATCGAAGCCGCGGGTCTGCGTATTATTGCGCAAAAGCGTATCCGCCTTTCCCGCGAACAGGCCGAAGGTTTTTACGCGGTGCACAAAGAACGCCCCTTCTTTGCTGATCTGGTAAATTTCATGATGTCTGGCCCGGTAGTTGTCCAGGCGCTGGAAGGCGAAGATGCCATTGCCACCTACCGCAAGGTCATGGGCGCAACCAATCCAGCAGATGCTGATGAAGGCACCATTCGCAAGGAATTTGCCGAAAGCATCGAAGCCAATTCCGTACACGGTTCCGACGCCCCGGAAACCGCTGCCGAAGAAATTCCGTTCTTCTTTAGCGACGACGAAATTGTCGGCTAAGCAAGCTTAGCCCCACGGGCCTTTATGATTTTGGGATGGCGCGGTCTGGATTGGACCCGGGTCGCGCCCGCCCATCATCACCAAGGCTTCCAGACGCTTCTCTAATGGCGGATGCGTCGAAAAAAGACCGCCCAGACCGCCAGCGGCGGCCGGATTTTCAATAAACATGGATTTGACTTCGCTGGGAGCCTCAGCCAGGTCCGCAT
>WFTT01000104.1 GCA_015485335.1 Robiginitomaculum sp. | reverse complement strand
TTGGCTCCGTTGACCATAATGTCGGCAATGTCATCGCGGGCCAGCAAGGGCTCCAGCGGGCCATAGCCCAGCACATCATGACATATGTCCTGCAGAAGGCTTTCCTGTTCCGCAATCGACATCACCACGTTTTTGATGGAGATAATTTCGGAAACAATATCGCGGATCTCTTCGGCGGCGCTGTTTTGGTCCAATTGTGCCAATTGCCCCAGATCGATGGTATCGATCAGGGCATTAAAGATCATGGTTTTGATGGCGTAATATTCTTCGGAACGCGCCGCCTGTACCGGTGGTGGCGACTTTCGTGGCGGGGGGATGGGCTTCGCCGGTTTGGCCGCAGAAACGCCTTCATCCTTGGGTACTATGGAGGCAGCGGGCGCAGATATACTGGTTTTGGGACTGGCTACAGAAGCGTTTTTCTTCTGGTCTGCCAAATTTGACCCGGCGCGTTTACCAAACATGGCGCCTTATCCCCGACCCAGTAATTTTTGCAACAAACCGCGCTTGCGCGGGGCACAGGTTTGACCGGTCAGCAGGCCGGCCAGATGGCTCAGACCTTCGGCGGCCTTGCTGTCGGCTTTGACCTCCTGGATCATTTGGCCGTTATTGGCGGCCTTGCCAAAAATCTGTGGCTCAAAGGGTAATACCAAAACCGGCTCGGCGCCCAGAGCATCGGCAAAGTCCTTGATCGGAATTTCGGGGCGTTTGGGAACGCCAACCTGATTGACAACGATTTTGGGGGGCGCGTCATTGCTGCGGCTGGCCTTGGCCAGATCATACAGGTTTTTGGCATTGCGCAGGCTGGCCAGATCGGGCGAGGCGACGATGACGATTTCATCGGCGGCAAACAAGGTAGATTTTACCCAGCGTGACCAGGTATGCGGCAGATCCAGAATGACATGGGGTACAGAGGCGCGCACTTGTGAAATGACCGTTTCATAGGCGGCGGGGTCCAGTTCCCATTCCTTGTCCAGGGTGGCCGGGGCGGTAAATATGGAAAGGTTTTCCGTGCATTTGGTCAACAGGCGTTCCAGCAATACATCATCCACACGATCCGGCTCGGCCAGGGCATCGCCAATATTGCTGTTGCTTTCCTGGTTGAAATCCAGACCCGCGGTTCCAAAAGACAAATCCAGATCCATAATGGTGGTGCCCGCCTGGGCCCCTTCGGAGATCTGCCAGGCCACATTGTGCGCCAGCGTAGAGGCCCCAACCCCCCCCTTGGCACCAATAAAGGCGGTTACCTTGCCAGCAAACGGCTGGTCCGGGTCTACATAAATATCGGCGATCGAGCGGATCAGCTGCAAGGATGTCAGCGGTGGTACCAAATAATCGCTAATGCCGCGCCGGATCAGTTGTCGATACAGGCCCACATCATTGGCGGCCCCGATAATGATCACCTTGGTGCCCGGATCACAGACATTGGCCAGTTCATCAAGTTGTTCAAACAGGGCGGCCCCGCGCATTCCCGACTCGATCAAAATCAGATTGGGGGTGTTTTCATCGTGATAATATTCAATGGCTTCGGGCAGGCCGCCAAGGCTGGCCTGTACATGGGCGCGGGCCAGCCGCCGGTCCAGGGCGGCACTGCCGATCATGGCCACCGTGTCCGGGCGCTCGCAAAAGGCGCGGATAGAAATCTGTGGTACCGGCTGATCAACCCCGTTAATCGCACCGCCGGGGGCTGGGTCCTCGACGATTAATGGCTCTTCCATCGGCGTGGCATCTGCATAACCAAAGGCGGGCAATTCATCGGCTATCATGGCGGGTGGTGCGGGAAAGTCCGGTATCAGCTCATCGGTTGGCTCCATGCCCACCGGATCCGTAGGGACCGCTGCCACGGCTGTGTCTGCCGGCTCATCCAGACGCAGTTCCTCGGGCAAAACGAAAGGTTCTGTCGGGTCGAAATCGTCATCAAAGTCATAAGCGTCAGACATGGTGAAACGGGGTTCTTTCCTTGTGTGTATGGGCGTTAATTAACGGCACTGGAGACGGTGCCCTTTTCATCGGCGGTGCGTTTGCCGCCGGTGGCTTCGCCGGCGATATATTTGTCCATGACGGTCTGGCGGCGCGCCGTCGAGGCGGGCTCGGTAGCGCGAGGGCGCACCAGATCATAGGGATTGGCAATCATGGCGGCGGTGTTGGTGGCCAGCGCACAGCCAAAATTATCAGATTCATTATTGCCCGGATGGGTAACCAGATTACGCCAGCGGCCATCACAGCCCCGCGCCTTGGCCTCATAGCGGGTAAAGGACAATAACAAGGGGGATCCGCTGGAACCATTGGCCTGGTAATGTCCTTTGGCGATTACGGCCCAGTCAATTCCGGCTTCGAACAGGATTTTCTGGGTTTGTCCAATGGCGCGTCCGGCCACCATGCTGGTATTTGCGCCCTGGGGGGCAGAAATGGCCAGCGGGCCATAACCATGGTCCAGATAGGCGGCGGCATAACCTTGCAGTTTGCGCATTTGTGCCGGGGTCAGCCCTTCCATATTGGGGGCCAGGGCCAGGCTCAGGTTTTCCTGGGTTTGCTGTACCGTGATTTTGTGCTGGTCCCCGGGCAGGCCCCAGGGCGTTTTGGGCGCTGTGCCACAGGCCCCCAGCACCAAAAGAAGCGTACCGCCCAGAAGCGCGTTCAGGGTGCGGTGGCATTGAGAATGACGCATCTGTGCTTCCTCTTTATTCCAGTACATAACCAATGGGTCCGTTCCAGCGCCGGCCATCGGCCTTGGTGCCGGGGGCGCGGTATACTTTGTTCAGGCGGCCAAACAGGATGGTGGCCAGATCCGAAGCGTTGGAAAATCCATCCGCCGGGGTGGCCAGCGCGTCCGGGTGGGTGGGGTCCACCAGATAGGGGGTGACCATGATCACCAGTTCGGTTTCGTCATTCTGGTAATCGCGGGAGCGAAACAGTGCCCCCAGAATGGGCAGATCCTTGGCCCCGGGAACCCCTTCCAGGGCTTGTTTGGTTTTTTCCTGGATCAGGCCGGCAATCACCATGGATCCGCCCGATGGCAGTTCCACCGTGGTTTCGGCCCGGCGAACTTTCAGTGCCGGCAGGGTCAGGCCTGGCACCGTGCTGACCACATTGCCATTGGAATCGGTCACCGGCTGACTGCTTAACTGCAAGGCCCCTTGCGTGGTCAGTTC
>WFTT01000103.1 GCA_015485335.1 Robiginitomaculum sp. | reverse complement strand
TTGGCTCGCAACAGCACCATCAGATGATAGAGCAGGTCTGCGGCCTCTTCTGGCAATTTGCCCGGATCATTGCTGAGCGCCGCCAGCGCCACCTCGACCCCTTCTTCGCCAACTTTTTGGGCGGCGCGCTCGATCGGTCCCCCCAAAAGGGATGCGGTATAGCTGGTTTGTGGATCGGCATTGGCACGGCCCTCAATGACCCGCCCCAGCTTACCCAGCCAGGGCAGGGACGCCATGGGGGCATCGGCAAAACAGGTGCGCGTGCCGTTATGACAGGTCGGCCCATTTGGGCGAGCCTGTACCAGCAGGGTATCACGATCACAATCCATATCGATAGCAACCAGCGCCAGCGTGTTGCCGCTAGTTTCGCCCTTTTGCCAGAGGGTTTGGCGCGAACGGCTGTAAAACGTCACGTTCTGGCTTTGCAAAGTTTGCTCCAACGCCTGTTCATTCATATAGCCCAGCATCAATACATCACCGCACAGGGCGTCTTGTACGATCACCGGGATCAGGCCTTGGCCTTTCTGCCAATCCAGATTTTGCAGATTTTTGGGCAGGCTCATGGTCGCACCTCGATCTTATGTTCACGCAAAACGTCTTTTAGCGCCGGTATGGGGATGATTTCCTTGTGAAATACACTGGCCGCCAAGGCGCCATCTACATTGGCTTTGGCAAACACATCGACAAAATCCTGGGCGCAACCCGCGCCGCCCGACGCGATCAGCGGCACCTGACAGAGCGCGCGCATGACACGCAATTGTTTTATGTCATAACCGGCGCGGCGGCCATCTTCATTCATACAGTTCAGCACAATTTCACCGGCACCGCGCTGTTGCACCTCACGGATCCAGTCGCGGGTTTTCCACGGCGTGGTAATGGTCTTGTCTGGATCGCCGGTCATCGCCTTGACCAGCCAGTCTTCACCATCCCAATAACTATCGATCCCCACCACCACGCATTGGCGGCCAAAACGGCCTACCAGCGCATTGATCAGGTCCGGATTGGCCAGTGCCGGTGAATTGATCGATACCTTGTCTGCCCCGGCCCCCAGGATGGTTTGTGCATCCTCAATGCTGGAAATACCGCCTGCGACCGTAAAGGGAATGTCCAGTTCCTGTGCCACTTGTGAGACCCAGCCCGCATCCACCCGGCGTCGCTCTGGGCTGGCGGTAATATCATAAAAGACCAGCTCGTCCGCGCCCTCATCGCGATAGCGCCGGGCCAGATCCACCCCGTCGCCCACCACTTCATGGCTGGCAAATTGCACGCCCTTGACCACCTGGCCGTTCATGACATCCAGACAGGGAATTATGCGCCGGGCGAGCATGACAGGGCCTCTTCCAGCGTAAATTTGTTTTCATAAAGCGCCTTGCCGATGATCACGCCATTGGCTCCCGCCCCATAGGCGGCGCGAACATCATCTACTTTGCCAATTCCCCCCGAAGCCAGCAAAGACAGATCGGGGTAACGGGCATGTATTTCCGCATAAAGCGCCGCATTGGTGCCGCCCAGCACACCATCACGATCAATATCGGTGACCAGCAGGGTTTTGACCATGCCTTCATAGGCCATCAGAACTTCCCACAGGGATTGGCCCGTGCTTTCCTGCCAGCCACGAATGGCCGGTACCGGTATTTCGTTTTCAATGCGCACATCCAGTGCCAGCACGATATGTTCTGCGCCAAATTCCCAGAGCCAGTTTTGCACGGTTTCAATGTCTGTAACGGCCAGCGAGCCAATGATTACCCGGCTTACCCCCCCACCCAACAGGGCTTCGATATCATCGCCAGTGCGAATGCCGCCGCCGGCCTGTACCCGCAGGCCAGATATTTGGGTCAATTGACAGATCAGATTGCTGTGACAGGGCTCCCCCGCTTTGGCGCCGTCCAGATCCACTACATGCAGCGCCCTGGCTCCGGCCTTGGCAAAGGCATTGGCCCGGGCCAGGGGGTCCGCGTCATACAGGCTTTTTTGTGCAAAATCGCCTTTATGCAGGCGCACACAACGACCATCCATCAAATCTATCGCCGGCCAGATCATGGGTTTACATCCAGAAAGTTTTGCAAGATTTGCGCGCCGGTGGCACCGGATCGTTCCGGGTGAAACTGGCAACCATAGATGTTGTCTCGGCGTACAATGGCGGAAAACTCCATGCCATATTGCGTGCTGGCCAGCGTATTTTCATCAGGCTGCACCCCATAGGAATGGACAAAATAAACATAACTGTTTTCAGCGACATCACGAAGCAGTGGATCAGACCGGCGCAAGGCCAAGGTATTCCACCCCATGTGCGGCACCGGACCGGCAGTATCGGGCAAGGCCTCGACCGTGCCACCCAACAGGCCTAGACAGCGCACATTGTCTTCGGTGCTCATTTTGAACAATAATTGCATCCCCAGGCATATGCCCAATACGGGGCGGGCATAGACTTGCAGCATTTCATCCATGCCCTTGGCGCGCAAAGCGGCCATGCCAGCCCCCGCCGCGCCCACGCCCGGCAGGACCAGACGATCCGCCATTTTCAGCATTTCGGGATCGGCGCTTATTTTGGCCTCAACCCCCAGGCGCGCAAAGGCAAAACGCACAGAGGCGAGATTGGCGCATCCGGTATCGGCGATCATCAGGGCCATTATAAAACGCCCTTGCTAGACGGAATGGCCGTTCCCTCGCGGGCCAGTGCCGGGCGCAAGGCTCGTCCAAAACCCTTGAAAATGGCCTCTATGACATGGTGGGTGTTTTGTCCCTCGGCCTCTATCTGTATCGCCGCACCCAGGTGCTGGGCCATGGTTTCAAAGACATGAGGCACCATCTGGCCACCAAAACCGCCAACCCCCTCGTCGGGGATATTGGCATCAAAGCGTAAGGCCGGACGACCGGACAGGTCTATCGCAATCCGCGCCTGTGCCTCATCCATGGGCAACACAAACCCATAACGGCCAATGCCGGCGCGATCCCCCAGTGCCTGTCGCAAAGCCTGAGCCAACACAATGGCACAATCCTCGACCGTGTGGTGTTCATCTATGTGCAGATCGCCCTTGGCCGTCAGGATCACGGAAAACCCACCATGGCGGGCAATCTGTTCCAGCATGTGATCAAAAAACCCAATACCGGTCTGGATGCTGACCGGTTCGGCAACATCCAGATCCACAAGAGCGCTGATCTGGGTTTCCTTGGTCTGGCGACTGATGGTGGCGGTCCGCCGGTTGGGCGTTTTGTTTTGACCAACCCCAAAGACCGTCAGCAAGGCATCATTGTGCTTTGGCATGCCAACACTGATCCGCACCATGCCTTCACCCAGCGCCGAAAAATCCCGCACATGGATGGCACTGGCCTGTAACCGAACCTGGATATCGCTTTTGGTGTTGAGTTTTACCAGCAGGAAATTTGCCGCAGAGGGCCAGATTTCCTGTATGTCATTCGAGCCAGGCAATGCCGTATACAAGCGCTGGCGCTCGGCCTTTAGCTGGGCAATGCGCTCGTTGAAGATGGCCATATTGACTGGGGCAAGTGCGCTCAGCACTTCGGTAATGACTGGCGAAGGCAAGGGGTAAGGGGGCAGCACCTTGCGCAACAGATTGATTACCGGCGCATTGGCAATCACGGTACCAAGACGCGCCCCAGCCAAACCATAAGCTTTGGACAGGGTCTTTAAGATGACCAGATTTTGCAGATCTGCGAGTTCCTTGGTCAGGCTGGAAGCCTCTGCAAATTCGATATAAGCCTCGTCCACCACCACCAGCTGGTCAGTGCATTCATGGGCGATGCGCACCACATCCTGGCGCGCAATCAGATTGCCGGTCGGGTTGTTGGGGCTGCATAAAAAAATGAGTTTGGTTGAATTTGAACGCGCCGCCGCGATAATTTTATCGGGCACGATGGCATAGTTTTCATCCAGTGAAACTTCTAACAGCCCTGCGCCCTGTACCTTGGCGGCCACGCCATAAAGTCCAAATGTGGGCGGCGAGATAAGCGCATAATCTACACCGGCACGACAGGTTGCGCGAAATAACAGATCAATGGCTTCATCGGCACCGCGGGTCAGCAATAGCTGGTCACTGTCCACCCCATAAAGATCGGCAATCCGGGTAACCAGAGGGGCCGGTTGCTGTTCGGGATAGCGATTCCACGCCCCCTTTGCTCCCGGTGGCGCCCAGGGGTTCTCATTGGCATCCAGCAACACCGCCCCGTCCACCGCGCCGCCGCGCGCACGATAGGGCGCCAGATCGGCAATATCCGGCCGGGCAATTTTCTCGATCAGATCGTCCATTATCGGATATCCAGGCGCAGGCTGATGGCCCTGGCATGGGCTTCCAGCTCTTCCATACGGGCCAGACTTTTGACCACAGGGCCCAAAAAGCTGAGCGCATCCTGTGATGCCCGCTGTACGGTGATAAATTTGATAAAGCTTTCCAGACCCAGACCGCTATAGGCCCGTGCCGCGCCTGCCGTTGGCAGAACGTGGTTGGTGCCACTGGCATAATCGCCCAGGGCCTCAGGGGTATAGGCCCCCACAAAAACCGA
>WFTT01000102.1 GCA_015485335.1 Robiginitomaculum sp. | reverse complement strand
GGCGCTGAATAAAGGAATAAAAAATGGCCAAGACCTTGCGGGTTGCCGTGCAGATGGACCCCATTGCCGGTGTGGATATTGATGGCGACACCAGCTTTGCCATGATCGAGGCAGCGCAAGCCCGCGGCGCCGAGGTCTGGACCTATGGCCCCGCGAGCTTGAGCTATGATGAAGGGCGGATATTTGCCCGCGCCCGGCCTGTAAAGGTTAGTCGAGAGCGCGGCAATCATGCCAAGGAAGGCGATCTGGTAGAGCTGGATTTGCGGGCCGACGTGGATGTGGTGCTGATGCGCCAGGATCCGCCCTTTGACATGGCCTATATCACCGCAGCGCATTTACTGGAGCTGATTGCCGATGACACCCTTGTGGTGAATGACCCTGAATGGGTGCGCTCTTCGCCGGAAAAACTGTTTCCGCTGCTTTATGCCGACCTGATGCCGCCTACCTTGATCAGCCGCGATGAGACGGCCATCAGCACCTTTCGCGCCCGCCACAAGGACATCATTATCAAGCCATTATATGGTAATGGCGGTGCCGGGATTTTCCTGTTGCGCGAGGACGACAGCAATTACAGCTCCTTATTGGAAATGTTTTTTGCCATTAATCGCGAGCCGGTGATGGCGCAGGCCTTTCTGCCCGAGGTTGCGGACGGGGATAAGCGCATTTTGCTCGTTGATGGCGAGCTGGTCGGCGGGTTCAACCGGGTGCCACAAAAGGGTCAGACCCGATCCAACATGCATGTGGGCGGCGAAGCCCTGCCGGTCGATCTGACCGACCGGGATCGCGAGATTTGCGCCGCTATCGGGCCGGAGCTGAAACGGCGCGGGCTTTTGTTTGTCGGCATTGATGTGATCGGCCAATATATGACCGAGATCAACGTCACCTCGCCCACCGGGGTGCAGGAGCTAAAACGCTTTACAGGCATAGACACGATGGCACCCTTTTGGGATGCCATCGAGGCCCGCCTGAAAGCGCGCGCCTAAGCCGGGCCGGACCCCACTACGCCTTCGACCGTCATGGTCCCGGCGCGTTTAAAGGTCAGCGTCAGGGTGAGTTTATCCCCGGTCTTGACCCCCTCATGGATGCCAAACACCATTAAATGCCGCCCGCCGGGTTTATAGATCACCGTGCCATGGGCCGGAATGGGCACGACCTCTTCGCGGCGCATACTCATCACATCATCCTTCATTTCGCTGATATGCATTTGCACCTCATCGGCCAGCGGCGAAGAGACAGACACCAAGGTGTCTGCCCCCCCGTCATTCTGGATGATCAGATAGGCCGCACTGGTATCGCGGCTGCCGGGCGGTGGCCGCATCCACGCCTTGCTCAAGGTGATTTTGGGGATGGTGGTTTTTGCCCCCTGGCCACAGGCGGTCAAAGCCATACCCGCCCCGGCAAGAGCCAGTACATGACGTCGGTTCAATTTGATCATGGTCTTTTTCCTTATGTTTTCAGGCCAAGACGAAGATAGACCCCGCGCCCGGCGCCGGGCAGGCGATCACCCATCGCAACATCAGAACCCATTACCCGGTTATAGCCGGAAAGGTGCTCTTGGTAAGTCCGGTCAAACAGGTTTTCAACGCCGCCGGAAAGGCTAAGGCCCGGCTTTATTTCCCAACGCGCCATCAGATTGATCAGCACGGCGCCCCCGGTGGCCTGTTCAGAATTGCCAAGCGAGACTTTATTTTGGCTGTCCATCGCCACCATTTGCACGCCGCTGGACCAGTTGGCCCCCATATAGCTGAGCGTGGTGGAAAGCCGGGGCGGGGTGATGCGGTAAAGGTTATCCTTTATGTCACGCCGTTTGCCGCGCACAAAAGAGGCCACCCCATCCATGCGCCATGGCCCGGCAATGACAAAGCCAAAATCTGCATCCAGGCCATAGAGTTCCGCATCCACATTGGCAAAGCGCAAAGGTGTGGGATCGCCATTGGCACCGGCCACCATTTCCACCGCGGTGTTGATCAGACCCGGCGTGTCATCAAAGGGAACGCCGGCAATGTAATTGTTGATCCGCCGGTAATAAACGGAAGGACGAAAATAACCATGACGGCCTTTCCAGTCCACGCCCACATCCAGCACCTGGGCGGTTTCCGGTTTCAGACCAAGATCACCCACATAGATATTGCCATCGGCCAGCCCGGCACTGGCGGGGATGGGCAACCATCCATACCGCTCCACATACATGGGGGTGCGTTCTTTACGCGCCAGGCCAAGGCGCAAAGTGGTCTGGTCGCTCAGCGTATAGGAGGTGCGCAACACCGCATCCACATTATGATCCGTGACCTTGCGATCCTTGGCATTAAAGCTCATGGCCAACATTTGCACCGGGGCCGGAAACACAAAGCTGGCATTGGCATCACCAACCTGGGTGGTTATGGCATCCAACCGCACGCCGGCCTCGACCATCAGGTTTGGCGTGGGATTGTCAGACCATTGTGCAAACCCGCCAAGGCGACTTTCATCATAGCGGTTGAAATTTTGCACAATAAAATTGGCGTTATTGGGATTAATAATGCGGGTATTGTGGCGCTCGGACGTGCCATCAATGCCAACAGATAACGTCCCGCCCGCCAAAGGCGTGCTAACATCGCCGCCATAGGTCCAGGTTAGGGCCTGGGCCAGGGATTCGCGATATTTTGTCATGTCCGTTGGTGGTGGCCGCAGGGCAAAATTATTCATCGCATGGTCAACAAAACTGTATCCAACATGCAATTGCAGGGCGGTTTGCCCCCATTGGGAGCTGGCCCGGGCATCCACAATATCAGTATCAAAAAACCGGATATCCATGGGAAAAGGCGCATTGCCGGTATGGTCGGTATCCTGGTGGCGATATTCCACAAACACCTCATTACCGGGGGAGGCCCGATAGCCATATCCCGCGCCATAAACCCGGCGTTGATAGCCGGAATCTGCAATTTTACCGCCGGGAAAGCGCGTATTGCCGCCCTCTTCATAAGAGGCAAAGACCTCCAGCACCGTGTGTTCATTGGCAATGGCCCCAAGGCCACCGACAAAGCCGCTATCGTTGACCGAGCGATAGCCCATATCCACATCCAGCTGGGTTTCATAGGCCGGGTCATTGGTGAACTGGCCGCGTTTGAGCACCGCATTCACCGCGCCGCCAAGGCCCGGTCCCTTGGAAACCGGGGCAATGCCGCGGGCGCTTTCCAGCCGGTCCAGCAGGGGCAAAGGCGCATAATGCAAAGGTGGGTCCATCAGGTTTGGCCCGCCAGAGCCGATCATCTGGCCATTAATGGTGGTGGCAATGCGAAACCCATAAAGGCCGCGATACTGTATCTGGCCGCTAATGGCGCCATTATTGTTCAGCGCACCGCCGGGAATGCGCACCGCCAGCGCCGCCGCATCGGCAGCAAAAAGCGGGGCTTTGTCGGTTTTGATGACCAGGGTGTCTGGCCCGCTTTGCGTGCGATGACCGGTCACCAAAATCACATCGGTCCACAGGTCATTTTCGGGTTTGTCCTGGGCCATTGCCGAACCGGCAAGGCCAAGGAGGGCCAGCGTAGCCACGCTGGCATAACAGGTCGTTTTCATGGGATATCCCTCTGGCACCACGCGCACAAAGGCGCGGGTACAATCTCTTCAACTTAAAATTGGGTTCAGGCGAAGATGTGAAGGGATGGCGGGGCCCGGGCGCCATGGGCCCGCACCACAGACTGACTGGGCCGCAAGCGGGCCTGCATGCCTTGCTTGTGCACATACAGGCGCGCCAGCCGTACCGGCACCAAAACCGGGGTTGGCAGGACCGACGCCATGGCATGACCATGGGTAAAACACCCCTGACAAGGGCAGGTGGGGGTTTGGGCCGCGGGCAGTAAATCACGATTGCCCGTCAAGGCGGCCAGCCGTTCCAGACTTTCACGGGCCTCCGGGGTTAGGGCGGTGCGCGCCTGCCCGGAACATAAAATACGGCTCAACGGCCCGCTTTGGGCCAATATGCGTCCCTGGGCGATGGGCCATAGCGAGGCCGCCAGCACCAAAAAAAGCGCCAACCCCGCCAGAATTTGGCGTTTGGTGGCGGTCTTCATGGTTCTGGAAACTGGATTACGCATGGCCTTGTACACATCATGCCCAATTGGCGTCGTAAAGGGGCGGATTGCCGCAGGATACAGGGTTATACTGGATCTCGTTCCATCAGAAACCAGGAAAAATCATCCATGGGGAAATTGGGATCGCGATGATAAGTAAAGCCATAATCGCGCAAATGAAATTCCGGATGGGCATCCATAAACTCGCCGGCAAAATCACGCTTGAACAAGCGCTCCGTATGGCCGCGATAGCCAATTTCCACCGGGGTTGGGTTATAATATTCGCAAATTACCGCATAACGCCGGGTGGCGCCTGCAATTTGCCCATAGGCCCGGGGCAATTCATCCGGGTTGATATGGATCAGCACCGTGCAGGTAAAGGAAAGATCGCTTTTTTCCGCCGGGGCCGTGTCCAGTAATGAGCCTTCGTGCACATCCACATAGCCAAGGGCCGCCAATTCTGCCGCCGCCTTGGCATTGATCTCTACCCCGCGTAAATCCGCCCGTGGCAAAAGGCTGTGTAGGGCCTGAAGGTTCAGGCCGATATTGGCCCCAAATTCGGTCACGCTTTCAACCGGGCCACAGGAACGCAGGATATTGCCCCACAGGAAAAGCCGCGCCGCCAACGCCGCCTCGCCGCGACAGCGCTCGACATATTCATCACCAAATTCGCCGCGCCAGAACTGTTCCTGTTCAGTTTCCTTGCCCATCTGCCTCTCCCAAACGAATCAGATGGGCCTAGGCTATACGCTGTGAAACCGACTGAACATGCCATCAATCGCCAAACACTGGGTCTTTGTATTCGTGCAGGTTTTCCAGCTCTTTTGACCGTTCCATCAAGATACCCGGTGCGCCGGTGGTGCTGATAGTGGCCATGGGGTCGCGGTTCATTAGCGAGACATCGGCGGGCCGGTTCACCGGTGGTGAACCGGCGACAATAAAAAGCATTTTATCAGCCTGTTGCGCGATCCGCTTTATCTCATCCCCATAACCCTGCATCAGATCCGCAGAGTCCTTGGCGCAATCTTCTGTCTCTTTCAGGGTATCAAGAGACGCACAGCCCAAGCCTTGCAAAACCGAGCCCAACGCCCCCGTTTGGCGGTTTTCCCCCGGCGGCGCAAACAGCATTACGGCACCGCCGGGTTTTCTCTTTTGGGGTTCCTGATCGTTTTTCTTCTTTACCGTAACCGGCGCGGAGGGCGCTTGTTTTACCGGCACCGCCTTTTGTTGTAGAATGGCCGGTGGTTCTTTTTCTTCTGCAATGATGGGCTTTTTGGAGGTCTCCGGTTCGGGCTCTACCACTTTCTTGGGTGGCGGCGGCAGGACCAGCGTAACCAGAACCGGGTTTTCCTCGGCCGGACTGATCGGCCGCGCATTTTGTCGGGTCAGCAGAAAAAACAATATTCCATGAAAGAACAGCACGCCGGCGCCGATCAGCCAGATGGAATAACGCTTGTCGAGCATGCCGGTGCCAGCGCCCCTGATGATTATGCAAAACGCAGGGAGTGTTCTGATAATTTTTTATGGCAGAATTAGGGTCTGCTTTTTTAAATACCCGGCTACCCCAACAGGGCAAAGATCGCCCGTACCAGAAACAGAAATCCCAGCGTACCGATACACAGACTAAACAGCCGCAAACCACCATCATAAACCTTGTGGGCCATTAGAAACTCTCCTGTGGGATTGGGCTGGACAGGCGGTGCACACCCACGGCGCTGGCCTGACAGGCAAACAGCCAGAAACTGGCCGCCGTCAGCAGAATGAATGTCAGGGTCCGGCGGATCGTTCTGATCATATGGTTTGGCATTCTCTTTTCCTCCTTAACAGACTGGCTTTTTGTCAAACCATCAGGGCCGCCATAGGGCAGGGCTGAGGCCATTTGTGGAAATCCGAGCGCAATTGTGGCGCAAGGCGTGCAAAGACGGCAGGAATGCGACGATTGACCACTTGACGAAGGCGGGGGCAGAACTCATGAACGGGGAAAGCCTTTTAGCGAGACAAACCCATGCCCGAAGCCCCCATTTCCAAGAATTTAAAACGCGTAAAACCATCGGCCACGTTGGCCGTAACCCAACAGGCGCGCGAGCTAAAAGCCAAAGGCGTGGACGTGATTGGTCTGGGCGCGGGCGAGCCGGATTTTGACACCCCGGATAATATCAAGGACGCGGCCATTGCCGCCATCAAGGCGGGCAAGACCAAATACACCGCGGTGGACGGCATCCCGGAACTGAAAGACGCCATCGCCAAAAAGTTTGAGCGCGACAATGGCCTGCATTACAGCGCCGATCAGATCAGTGTGGCCCCTGGCGGCAAGCCGATTTTGTTCAATGCGTTTCTGGCCACCTTGAACCCCGGCGATGAAGTGCTGATCCCGGCGCCCTATTGGGTCAGCTATCCCGATATTGCGGTCCTGTGTGGCGGTGCGCCCAAAATTATCGATACCCGGATTGAAGATGATTTCAAATTGACCGCCGAAGCGCTGGAGGCGGCGATTACGCCAAAGTCCAAATGGCTGGTCTTAAACTCGCCCTCCAACCCCACCGGCGCGGCCTATAGCCGGGCCGAGCTGGAGGCACTGGGCGCGGTATTGTTGAAACACCCCCATGTCTGGGTGCTGACCGATGATATGTACGAACATCTCATCTATGATGACTTTGAATTTTATACCATCGCCCAGGCGGTGCCGGGGCTTTATGACCGCACCCTGACCATGAATGGGGTGTCCAAGGCCTATGCCATGACCGGTTGGCGCATTGGCTATGCGGCCGGTCCCAAAGACCTGATCGCGGCGATGCGCAAAGTGATGAGCCAGTCGACCTCCAACCCCACCTCGATCAGCCAATGGGCCGCCGTCGAGGCCCTGAACGGCCCACAGGGTTTTATCGCGGAACGCAATGCGGTGTTCAAGGAACGCCGCGATCTGGTGGTGGCCATGCTGAACCAGGCAGAGGGTCTGGCATGTCGCACACCTGAGGGCGCGTTTTATGTCTATCCCGATTGCGCCGCCCTGATTGGCCGCAAAACCGAAGACGGCGTGGTCATTGAAAACGATACGGTGCTGGCCTCAGAATTGCTCAAAGCCGAAGCCGTGGCCGTGGTGCCAGGCGCCGCCTTTGGCATGTCCCCGGCCTTTCGCATTTCCTATGCGACGTCGACCGAATTGCTGACCCGCGCATGCGAGCGCATTGCGCGGTTCTGCGCAAGTTTGAAATAGGGGGCCGGTCACAACAACGCCCAGCCTCAATCAGGGAGCCATAATCATGAAAGATAAAATACCGGGTTGGATCCTGGTTTGGTCAGCATTGATGGTTTTGCTTCCCCTTGTGTACGGGTTTATCGGTTATCTGTACCCGGCCTATTACGGCCCGGAATGGGCGCACGCGGATGCCATGAAATATGCCGGGGTATTTGGGCTTTATGTGGGGCGCAATATGGCCAGTGCGGCGATCACGGCGCTGGCGCTGTCACAGCGTTCGGCGGCCATGCTCATTATCGCTTTGGCCATGCGTATGGTGAGCGAAATTTTTGATTTTACCCACGATGCGGTGGCGGGCACGTTGAGCTTTAACCTCTCTCTGCCGGCCGCCATTTTAGTTATCGTTTGCGCCATGGCGATCAAGGTTCTGTGGCCAATTTATCGGGCCAGTGGGCGCACGGCGCTCACTTGATCAGATGATAATCACTCAGGCGCAGGCGTTTACGTGAAAAGATAAAGTGGACCACCGATTCCGGGGACAGGCTGGTCACATCGCCGGTCATGCCTTTGCGGTAAAACGATTTACAGGTGGCATTTTGCCAGACCGTTAATTTCATGGCTTTTCTGATACCGGCCACATAGGCGCTTTGCGCCTCACTTTTGGGCGTAATGGCTTTTATGCTCTTATCGCGTCTTACCGCACAAATGGCCTTCACCGCATAATCAACCATGGTCTGCATATACGAGATTTGCGAGCTGTGGCCCGTACCGGTATTGGGGCCATTGATCTTGAAATAGTTTGGATAGCCTGAAACCGTAATGCCTTTATAGGAAACAATATTGCTTTGCCATTCCTCGTTCAGATGACGACCATTCAGGCCATAGACCTGAAAGGAGAGCAGTTTTTGCGCATTTGAATAGGCGTAAAAGCCGGTGGCATAGACAATAATGTCCAGGGGAATGTCCTTGCCGTCCTTGGTTCTGATGCCAGTGGGGGTGATCCGCTCGATCCCGCTAATGTCCATATCCACATTATCGCGGGACAAGGCGGGCAGAAAATTATTGTTGGGGATCAGTCGCCGGGAGCCCAGCTCGTAATCGGGCATCATGTGCCCACGCACATTTTCATCATCGATATATTTTTCAAGATTTTTCCTGAGCGTACGCGCATAGCCGCGCTTGAAAAGCTGACTTAATTTTTGCGTAAATGGATAACGGCGAAAGCCGATAAAGCGCGCCTCGTGCACACAAAAGGTGAGCAAGCGGTTCAGATGACGAATCCCCGGCAGGGTGATCAAAAAGCGCTCAACCGCGCCATAAGTGCGATCTGAACGGGGAATGATCCATTCTGCCGTGCGCATAAACACGCTGAGCCGGTCTACCTTGTCGGCAATGGCGGTCACCACCTGTACCCCGGAACAGCCCGAACCAATCACCCCAACCCGCTTGCCTTCATAAGAGACCGAATGATCCCACTGTGCCGTATGAAACTTTGCGCCCTCAAAGGTCTCAGCGCCCTGGATATAAGGCATTTTCGGATTGGCCAGCACACCGCTGGTATCAATGATAAAGCGCGCGGTATATTGCTCGCCGGACGCCGTTTCCACATGCCACAACCCTTCGCTTTCATTGTACTTTAGCATTGTTACCGTCTGATTGGTTTTGGCATATTTGCGCAATCCAAATTTGTCGATGATGTGGTTGGTATAAGCCAAAAGCTCACTTTGGGGCGCGTATTTTTTGGTGAAGGGGTAGGGCGCGAATGAAAAGGAATAGAGGGCAGTGGGCACATCCACCTCGGCGCCTGGATAGGAATTTTGCTGCCAGGTGCCGCCAAGCTCATCACTTCGCTCCAGCAGGACAAAATCTTCAATTTTCTTTTTCTTCAGGCGGATCGCCGCCAGCAAGCCGGAAAACCCGGTCCCGATAATCACGGTTTCAAAATATTGAACATCTTTTTTCATAAGGCGGCTCTGAGAATGAAGTTTGACATCACTTCGCAGTCTTCATTGCAAGACATGCTTCATTGATAGGACGCTGAGCAGCGCCAAAAACCTCTATTTCATTATCGAGGCTTTACGTAAGGGTCAGAAATAACAGAGCCGATAAAAGAATGCGATACAGCGCAAACGGCAACAGGCCGATGCGTTCCACAAGGCGCATGAAAAGGGCAATCACCCCATAAGCGACCAGCGCAGAAAGCACCAAGACAATCAGGCCATCAGCAAAGCTGGCACCGTTTGTCGGCGGATGAACATAAAGCGATGCGCCCGCCGCCAGTGCCATGGCCGCCAGTAATGGAATAGACATCAGCATGGAAAACCGCGCCGCCTCGGTGCGCGAAACCCCCAGTGCGCGGGCCGCGGTCATGGTAATGCCGGATCGCGAGGTGCCGGGAATAAACGCCAACACCTGTGCCAGACCGATCAGCACCGCGGCGCGCCATCCCTTTTGCTCGACACTGCCGCTTTGACCGGCCCAGCGATCCGCCGCCCACAAGGGAAGCGCAAAAATGAGACTGGCCCAGGCAATGATTTTGGGATCGCGCAGCATGTCCTCTGCGCCGGTCAGGTACAGGGCGGCCCCCACCACCAAACCCGGCGGGGTGGCAATGGCAATCAGCCAGAACAGGCGGGCATTATCAGAGCCAAAGCGACCCCGGATCATTTCGCCCATGCCAATCAGCACCTTGCCCACATCGCGCCGATAATAGGTCATCACCGCCAATAACGAGCCGCCATGGGCCATCAGGTCGATCAAAGGGCCCTGATCAACCGTGCCCATGACCTGAGGCACCAAAATCAGGTGTGCAGAAGAGCTGATCGGCAAAAATTCAGTGATACCCTGAATGATCGCTAGGACAACGAACTGCAACACACCCATGGTTCAGGATCAGCCTCTTGATTCCAGTGCCCTGGCCAGCTCTTCGCCCTTGGCATCCTTAAAGGCGGCACAAAGGGAAATGCCCTCCAGCGTTTGGGCCAGCGAGCGTTCATAGCCAGGTATTTTATCCGCTTGCGCGGTGAAAAAAGCCTTTACGGCATCACGTTTGCCCGCGTCGCAAAACCCACTGGCAAAATTAGGCGCCGCCGATTTGCGAACATCGGGCATGCGCGAGAGTACATCATCAAAGTGCGCTGTAAACCATGCCCACCCATCATCGGCGAGCGGGCCAAACATTAATCCGCCAATCAGCCCCATGGCTTCGCGCCCGGTCAGGACATCTCCCATGGCCCAATCGCGCAGATCAGAAGCAATGGCGGCATCCCGGGTGGCGCTCAACGCCCCCAGGGCCGCGCCACGTACCGCGGGATTGCGCTCTTTTTCCAGCAAGGTGCGCAAGGCCTCAACAAACGGTTCACCTTCATCCTGCACCGCGGCGGCAAAGGCCATGCCCATGTCTTCGGGAGCCAGCGATGCGGCCTCATCGGCGCCATTCATGCCAATGAACTTTTTGGCCGATGCCACCAGAGGACCACGTACCGCCGGATCATGACCGGTCAGGGCCAGGTGACGTTTCAGGGCGGTTCTGAGCAGAACATCCCCGCGGCTGTTGCCGGTAATCGCCTTGTAACGCGGTGCAAACACCTGGCGGACATAGGTGGCCAGCGCCGGATCATCCCAGTCAAAAGCCTGCCCCTGAAGGTTGGCAACCGAGTTTACCGCCGCGGAGACCACATCCCAGGCGGGGTGGGCAGCCAGTTTTTCAATCACGTTGAACCATTGATCACCACTCATGCCGCCGGCACGAAGGGCCGCCGTGGCACTGTCGCGCAGGGCCAGGGCTTCGCTGGCAGGCAAAGCATCGGCATTGGCAATCAGCTTGTCCCAGCCGGCTTCATCCAGTGTAAAGCGGTAATACCCCGCCCCACCGGCATTGGGCATGACATATTCTGGTGCCTGCGCCCCTTTCAGGGCCAGAGTCTCGTTCTCTTTGGTCATCATCATGCAGGTTTTGAACGGTGCCCCGGCACTTTGCCCGGACACACAGAACGGAATATTCCAGCGCCCATCGCCTTTGATGGTCGAGCCCAGCGGCGCATAGGTGCTCTGGTGCAGGCGCAAAACGGTTTTGCCATTTTCCTGGTCCAGGCGCACATCCACACGGGGGGCGTGGGGCTGGTCCACAAAGGTGCGTAAGGACGCAATGATCTCTGGATGGCCAGAGCCTTCCCCAAGAGAGGTAAAGAAGTCATCCGCCGTAGCGGTTTTAAAGGCAAAACGTTTCATATGCTCGCGCACACCAGCCTGAAAGGCTGCCTCGCCCACATAGCTTTCGGTCATGGCCAGAACCCCGGCCCCCTTGCGATAGGTAATACCATCAAAGGCATCCCAGATTTCGGCATTGCGGGTAACCGGTTCATGAATTTTCCGGGTGCTGGCCAGAGCATCCTGACCCATAGCGCCCAGCGCACCACGCAAGGTAGAGCGGTCAAATTCGCCGTCCGGCTTCCACAGACCCAGGGTTTTATTACCCATCCAGGTGGCAAAGGCTTCGTTCAGCCAGATATCGGTCCACCATTTGGGCGTCACCAGATCGCCAAACCACTGGTGGGCCAGTTCGTGGGCATTGACCGAAGCATAGGCGCGCTTTTGGTTGAGCGAGGCCTCGTCACCCACCAGCAGCAAATATTCGGTAAAGACGATGGCGCCCGGGTTTTCCATGGCCCCAAAGGCATAGTCCGGCGCGGCAATCAGGTCGAGCTTGGCATAGGGATAGGGGATACCAAAATATTTCTCTTCGGTGGCAACAATGCCGGCGGTGTTTTCCAGCGCATAGGCCAGTTGGCCGCCATTGCCCTTGGTGGCAACGCCGCGAAGAGGTACTGGATAATCACGCACCGCATTGGAGGGCATGGCCGCCCATTCATTGACGTCATAGGGGCCCACCGCAAAGGCGAGCAGATAGGTCGGCAATGGCTTAGTGCGGGCAAAGTCATAGCGCACCATGCCGTTGTCCAGTTCGGTTGCTCCGGTTTGCGGGGTATTGGCAATCACCGCATCGCCTTTGGGGGCCGTTACCGAAATATCAAAGGGCACCTTAAAGCGCGGCTCGTCAAAACCGGGAAAGGCCTTGCGGGCGGCAATGGCTTCGAACTGGCTGACGATATAGGAACTGCCATCGCGCTTGACCTGATAAAGTCCGTCCAGAGACTGGTTAAACGGCGCGTGAAATTCAAACTGCAAGGTGCCGGTACCCGGCCCGACCTTGCGTTCCAGCGTGACCAGAGAAACCCCCGGCTCTTCGGATTCCTGATAATCAGCACCAATGATCGTTCCATCGGAGAGGGTCAGTGAAGCCAGATCAACACTCAGCCCCTGTCCATGCAACCAAAAGCCCTGCAATGGTTTTTGCAAATCCACCTTGATGGCCACATTGCCGGAAAAATCCTTGGCAGTTGGGTCAATCACCAGATTTAGCGCATAGGACAAAGGAGAAATGCCAACGGGTAATTTGCCCACGGGCGGCTCGCTGATCAAAGGCAGGGTTTGCGCCTCTTTTAACGTCTCGTCATGCTTAACCACACCCGGTTTTTCTTTGGGCGCGCCCGCCGGGCTGCACCCCAAAAGCAAGGTTCCCGCCATCAGACTTGTAAAAAATATGCGCATTTTTCCCTCCCGTTTAATGAACGCGGCCCCCGCCGTTTGGCGGGTATAGGCCATTTACAAATATGAGCAAATTAAACTTTGGAAGTCTTTGGCGTTTGACCGGCAAAACGCTTCACGATAAGTCCTCATGCCATGCCTCATGATGCCCCAAACTCTTCTGGACCCGGTTTGCACAACCCTGAACAAGCCATGCGTTCGGTACGCCTGGCGACCAGCGCGTCGGTTTTGGTGGCCAGCGTTCTGGTCGGGGCCAAGCTGTGGGCTTATGCGGCTTCGCATTCCGTGGCCATGCTGGCGTCTTTCGCGGATTCGGCACTGGATCTGGCCGCCTCGCTGACCACCTATTATGCGGTGCGCTATGCCGCCGCCCCGGCGGATCGCGAACACCGCTATGGTCATGGCAAGGCCGAAAGTTTTGCTTCGCTGTTTCAGGCCCTGCTGGTGGCGATCTCGGCGGCCCTGGTCGCCCGGGAATCGGTGGCGCGCCTCATCAATCCGCGTGCCGTCGAACACGGCACCCTGGCGATGGCGGTAATGGGACTGTCCATTGTGTTGACCGTAATGCTGGTGCGTTGGCAGAGCAAAGCCATCAGCCAAAGCGGCTCGGTGGCTGTCACCGGGGACCGGGCCCATTATGTTTCTGATCTGGCGGCCAATGTCTCGGTCATACTGGGGATCGGCCTGACCCTGTATCTTGGTCTTGGCTGGGCCGATGCGCTGGTCGGGCTGGGCATCGCCCTGTGGCTGGTCTGGACCGCCTGGGGCGTGGCGCGCAAGGCACTGGACCAAATGCTGGACCGCGAACTGCCGGACGAGGAACGCCGCAAGATTAAAAAACTGGCGCTGGAGGTCGAAGGCGTTCTTTCGGTGCATGAGTTGCGCACCCGGGCCGCCGGCATTTTTGTGCATATCCAGTTTCATGTGGATCTGGACCCCACAATCAGCCTGGCAGAAGCCCACAAAATTGTGGTTGAGGTGGAAAGACGCCTGTTGGAGGTCTATCCCGCCGCCGATATCCTGATCCACCCGGATCCCAAGGGCGAGGCGGAGGCCCACGGCATTGCCCATTTCAGCCCCCATGGCGGAGAGCATTAGGCCGTGCGTATTTTATATCATTGGCCGCTGGATCCGTTTTCGCGCATGGCCCGGCTGGCGCTGGCGGAAAAACGCCTGACCTTCAAGCTCTCGCGGGTGGAGTTTACCGATGACCCGGCAGCCTTGTTGGCGTTAAACCCGGCCGGCTCGACACCGGTGCTGCGCGATGAAAGCGGGGCAACCACCGTTATTGTGTCCGAGGCCCGGCCGATACTGGAATATCTTGATGAAGCCCGCGAAGCGGCCCCCTTGTTACCACCAGACCTGCCCGGGCGCGCCGAAGTACGCCGGCTGGTGGAATGGTTTTGCGTAAAATTTCATGCCGAGGTCAATGCCTATATTTTGCACGAACGGCTGGAAAAACCCATGACCGGCGGCGGTGCCCCAGACAATAGCGCCATACGCCAGGGGCGATCGCATTTGCGCTGGCATCTGGCCCATATCAATCATCTGGTAGAAACCCGTGACTGGCTGGCCGGTACCAATCTGACCCATGCGGACATTGCCGCCGGGGCGCAATTATCCTGTCTTGATTATCTGGGCGAAGTACCATGGGAAGAATTTGCGCTGGCCAAATCCTGGTATATGCGCCTGAAATCCCGCCCGGCCTTTCGCGCGCTACTTACCGATACCCTGCCAGGCATTCCCCCGGCCCCGCATTATGCCAATCTCGATTTCTGAACCCGATATAGAGACCCTGCGCACCCAGGCGCGCGCCGCGGGCTTTGATGTCTGCCGCATTGCCGATGCTCACACCCCCTGGAATGCCGGAGACGGCCTGCAACGCTATGTAGAGGCTGGGCACCATGGCAGCATGGCATGGATGCAGGACACCCTGTTGCGACGTCAACACCCCACCCATATGTGGAGCGAGGCCCGCAGCGCCATGGTATTGGGCATCAATTACGGCCCGACGGAAAATCCTTTGCACGCCCTGAAACACACCTCAAATGGCGTCATTTCGGTCTATGCCCAGGGCGGGGATTATCACAAGCTGGTCAAAAAACGCCTCAAAGCCCTGGCCGGCTGGTTTGCCAAAACCTATGGGGCCGACGTTAAGGTGTTTGTCGATACCGCCCCTTTGATGGAGAAGCCCTTGGCGGCGCGTTCGGGCCTTGGCTGGCAAGGCAAGCATACCAATCTGGTTTCGCGGGAATTTGGCTCCTGGCTGTTTCTGGGCGTGATCCTGACCGATGCGGACCTGCCTGCGGATGCCCATGGCGAGGATCATTGTGGCTCCTGTCGCGCCTGTCTGGATATCTGCCCGACCAAGGCCTTTCCCGCGCCCTATAAAATTGATGCGCGGCGGTGCATATCCTATCTGACCATTGAACATGATGGGCCAATTGATAATGCGCTTCGCCCTCTGATGGGCAATCATATTTATGGTTGTGATGATTGTCTGGCGGTTTGCCCATGGAACAAATATGCCCAAACCGGGCGCGAAGCCCTGTTGTGGCCCCGGGCCGAGAATATCCTGCCCGATCTGGCGGCGCTGTGCGCACTGGATGAGGCGGCGTTTCGCGAGCTGTTTGCCGGCTCGCCGATTAAACGCAGTGGCAGAAATCGTTTTATCCGCAATGTGCTGATCGCCATTGGCAACAGTCAGGACCCGGCGCTGGTTCCGGCGGCCAAAAACCGCCTGTCTGATGACAGTACACAGGTGCGCGATGCGGCGGTGTGGGCGTTAAAACGCCTATTGCCCGCCGATGAATTTTCCGCACTTTCCGCCAAAAGGCGGCCCGATGAAAAGAATGAAATGGTCCAAAACCAATGGGCCGATACGGCCATATAGCCTATTGCAAGCGCTTGGCCTCGCGGATTTGGCCACGCACCAACAGGGCTTCGACATTTTCCGGCTCCAGAGCCAAAGCCGCCTCAATGTCTTTTTGGGCGCCATCCAGATCTTTCTTGAACAGCAATACCGCCGCGCGCAAGCGCAAAGCCAGAGCATTTTGCGGCTGGGCGCGAATGGCCGCATCCAGATCCATATGAGCTTCGATAGGTCTTTCCATGGCCATCAGGGCCCGGGCACGTTTGGTATGGGCCTCGGCATTTTGCGGATCACGCTCCAGCGCCCGGTCCAGCACCCGCAGGGCCTCTCTTGGCTTGTGCGCCTGTAACCAGGCCTCGCCAGATTGGATCAGGGCCTGTGTGCGCAGGCTTTCATCACCAATATCGGGAGCATAGGCCAGGGATTCCAGCTTTTGCGCCCCTTCGGCATAGGCCCCCAGACCCAACAGGGCCATGGCAATACAATGGCGGGCCGGGCCGGCGCCACCCTCATTTTTCCAGATAATGGCATCTTCATAGGCCGCAGACGGGGTGCTGTGCGCCTTGGCAAGACAGACGCGATAACGCTGGCTTTCATCAATGCTGCTACTGTGGGCGCCCGGGGTCATCAAGACCATACCAAGCATGAAGACCATGACTACTAATACGCTACGCATAACACACCTCTTGTCCACCCTTCCTTTGTGAGGGGTGAAAGAGAGCAAAACAAGCCACAAACCCGCTTTAAAACTGAAATAACTTGG
The DNA here is from genome assembly GCA_015485335.1 of Robiginitomaculum sp. Taxonomy (GTDB): domain Bacteria; phylum Pseudomonadota; class Alphaproteobacteria; order Caulobacterales; family Maricaulaceae; genus Robiginitomaculum_B. Next base: position 89,505 of record WFTT01000102.1, on the reverse strand, counting down.
CAGTGTTACAAAACAGTCTCGCCTTATTCAGTCTGTTTAGATACTTCCAGCGCCTGACAAAGCAAATCCAGCGTCGTGGTCAGCCGTACAATATCTGGTGGTGTAGACAGGCGGTGATCGCCGCTTTTGGACAGGGTGAAGACAATATCCTTGCTTTGCAGACATCCCATCAGTTCCAGCGCATAGGACCAGGGCACACTCTCATCCTGCACGCCTTGTAAAATGCGCACTGGCCCGGCAAAGGCGATGGGGGCATCCATGACCAGATTTTGCCGTCCATCCTCGATCAGGGCGCGGGTAATGGGGGTCGGCTCATCGCTGTAATCAGAGGGTTCATAATACACGCCCTGTTCCACGATCAGACGGCGGGTGTCCTGATCAAAGCCCTGCCACATCAGTTTTTCAGTAAAATCCGGGGCCGGGGCAATCAGGGCCAACGCCTTAATCTGTGCAGGCCGGGCCTTGGCCAGCAACAAGGCAATCCACGCCCCCATGGATGAACCCAGGGCAATGACATCACCCGGGCAGTATTCATCCAGAACACACAGGGCATCATCGCGCCAGCGCGAAATAGTGCCCTCTTCAAATTTGCCCGATGATTGGCCATGGCCTGAATAATCAAAGCGCACAAAGGCGCGGCCGCTCTCTTTGGCCCAGGCATCCACGGCCTCGGCCTTGGTGCCATCCATGTCAGAACGAAAACCGCCCAACCACAGGACCGTTGGCCCTTTGCCCGGACGAACCCGACAGGCCAGTTTTTCACCGCCTTCGCGTTTTATAAAGGTAAGATCATTTGCCATATGCTATGCCGGAATGCACATTGAACACCATTGTGACGTGCACGAAGAAAACAGGAAAGTCGAGTTGTGTCTCTAAAAATCGTGCAAATCATACCCGCTTTGGATGCCGGAGGTGCCGAACGCACCGTGGTAGAGATCACCCGTGCCGTAATCAAAGCCGGCGGTCAGGCCTTGTGCATTACCGCCGGAGGGCGGCTGGAAGACGAAGTGATCGCCGTTGGTGGCTCCATTGCCCATCTGCCGGTGCATTCCAAAAATCCGTATGTGATGTGGCGCAATGTTGGCCGGATTGCTAAAATCGCCAAGGGTTTTGATGCCGATTTGCTGCACGCGCGCTCCCGTGCCCCGGCCTGGAGCGCCAAGGCGGCGTGCCAACGCCTGAGCCTGCCTTTTGTAACCACCTATCACGGTACCTATAATGCCCGCTCCGCCCCAAAGCGCTATTATAACAGCATTATGGCCGCCGGGGATGCGGTGATTGCCAATTCGGGCTTTATTGCCCGGCGCATTCTTGACGAGCACGCCATAGAGGAAAGCCGCCTTACGGTGATCCCCCGGGGGGTTGCACCGTTATATTTTGATATACCCATGACCATGGATACCGCCGGATCAACCATTCCCGGCACCACATTGAAGATAAACCGCGCCCCAAACGAGCCGATGATTGTTCTGCCAGGCCGGTTGACCCGCTGGAAAGGACAGGAAAGCGCCATCGATGCAGTGACCCGATTACATCAAGAAGGCCACAAAGCCCATCTGGTGCTGGCCGGGGATGCGCAAGGGCGGGACCATTATGTAGAGGCCTTACACCACCAGGTCGCCCGGGCCGCTCTTGAAGGCTATGTACATTTTTGCGGACATGTAGAGGATATGGCGGCGCTGTATGGCGGAGCCGATATTGTGCTTTCTGCCTCCATCGAGCCCGAGGCCTTTGGCCGCGTTGCCGTAGAAGGCCAGGCCAGCGCCCGCCTTACCGTTGCCGCGGCCCATGGGGGGGCGCTGGAAACGGTTCTGGACGGACAAACCGGCTTTCATTTCCAGCCCGCCAATGCCGAACACCTGGCGGACGTATTGAAAAACGCTTTGAGGCTGGATACAGATACGCACCAACACATCCGCACGACAGCTCGCAAACACACCCTTGCACACTATTCTCGCAAGGCAATGTGTGCAAAAACCCTCGGGCTATATCGTCACCTGATTTGTATGCGTAAAGGAAATTAGCCAATGAGTGCCGGCGCTCTCATTATCTGTTTTGGGCCGCTGGGAAGGCTGGTCGATGCCATGGCGGCGGTACAGCGCCTGCGTCAGCAAAACACCCACGAGCGTCTGACTTTGCTAACCGTGCCCAAACTGGCCGGGCTGGCCAAGGCCTCTTCATTGTTTGACGATGTCAGCACAGTGGAGCTTTGGCAAAACCCTGCGGCCCTGCGCACCCTGGTCCAGGCCCTGAAGAAACGACGCTTTGGCCAAATATATGATCTGGAACGATCAAGCCGCACCCGCCAGCTGCAAAACGCCTTTGGCATGTTTGGCCCCCCCTTTGCCGGCGCCGCCAGACGATCCAAATGGAAACTGAACCAGGAACCGCCACACCCCATTGATGCCGATGCCGCCCTGTTGGATGTGGTGGAGGTTGGTGGTCATATTTCGCCGCCCGTTCCCGGACCGGATGGGCGCTGGCTGTTGCGCCGCCGTGCCGGCGCCCCGTCGCTGGAACCCGCCTTTTTCGGCCTGGAGCGGGATTTTATTTTGTTGAATTTAACCCGTGATGATAACGGGCCACGCTGGCCAAATGCGCATTTTGCCGGCCTGGCCCGCGCCATTGTGGAAACCGGCATGGGATGTGCCCTGGTCGGCACCATTGCGGATCGGGTTTATGCCCGTGAAGTGGCGCAGATCGATGTGCGCATCAAAGACCTGTGCGCCCGGGCCGATTATTATCAACTGGCGGCCCTGGGCACTCATGCCCGCGCCGTGGTTGGCCATGCCGATGGGGCAGCCCGGCTGGCCTGTGCAGCCGGGGCGCGCACCATCACGTTGCATCAGGGTCATGAGGATGCCCGCGCCCATGCACCACGTGGTGCCGGCGAAGTGGCACTGGTCACCCCCTCGCTGGAGGCCCTGTCGGCCCGCTCGGTATATGATATTTTGGGTATGTTTAAGGCTTTTACACGGTCCAGGTCGTGACTTAAGCTGGCCAAAAAGTGATCTGCGCGCTTGATCCGCCGCATTCCTTTCTTCATAAAGCCGGTTCCACAGGTTGCGCACGCCGGCATTTGGCATGTTTGGCCTGTAATCTATTGAGTTTAGCGGTCACAAAGGAGATTACCATAGCCCGCCGTCCAGTCGTATCCGCCCCCACCAAAAAAAAGGGGCCCCGTGTAAACAAAGATATTGAGGCCGAACAGGTTCTCCTCATTGACCAGAATGGCGAAAAGCAGGGCATGATGCCCTTGCATGCCGCGCTGGATGCTGCCAGCGAAGCCGGCCTTGATCTGGTCGAAGTGGCCCCCAGCCCCACCGCGCCGGTCTGTAAAATCCTCGATTACGGCAAACTGCGCTTTCAGGAACAGAAAAAACGTTCCGAAGCCAAGAAAAAGCAGAAGTCGGCGGATCTCAAAGAAATTAAAATGCGCCCCAATATTGATGTCCATGACTATCAGGTCAAAGCCCGTGCCATGCAGCGGTTTTTTGATCAGGGCGACAAAGTGAAAGTGACCATCCGCTTTCGTGGCCGGGAAATGGCGCACCAGGACCGGGGCCGCGCCCTGCTGGAACGAGTTCGTGAAGACTTTGCCGAAACCGCCAAGGTGGAATTTGAACCAAAGGTTGAAGGCCGCCTGATGATGATGGTGCTGGCCCCACGCTAGACCATTAATCGGTTTCTTATCATTGACGGGAAAAGGCAGGCGATGGCCTGCCTTTTTTCTGGCATAGCTTTTGCGGGCAAAGCCCGTATGAGCACCAAAGCGACACACCCGATCCGCCCAACCCTTGCACAGGCACTGGACCGGCCAGCCAATCTGTTGACGCCGGTGCGCCTTCTGATGGCGCTGGGAGTATTATTGGGACACAGTTTTGTGGTGTTTCTGGGTCGGGCCGAAGGACCGGAACCGCTGATCCTGTTTAACATCACCATTTCCTATGCGGCGGTGAACGGGTTTTTTATCTTGTCCGGCCTGTTGATCACCCGCTCTTTTGATCGCCGCCCGGATATTCTGCGCTTTGTGGTGGCGCGGGCCTTGCGCCTGTTTCCGGCCCTGATTGTATTAACCCTGATGGCGATATTGGTGTTTGGCCCGGCCTTTACCCCGCTCAGCCCCATGGCCTATCTAACAGATACGCAAACCTGGCGATATCTTTGTGATGTGCTGACCTTTGGCAATACATCTGGTGGGCCGGCTCTTATTTTCCCGAACAATCCCTATCCTGGCGAGTTTTCCGCCTCTTTGTGGACCCTGCGTTATGAAGTGTTCGCCTATGGCGGCAGCATCCTGATCGGCATGATCGGCCTGGCCCGTTCCCGCGGGCGGGTGTTGGGGCTGTTTGTGCTGTCGGTGCTGGCCTTTATGGTGGTGCGCACCATACCGGAAGTGTTTCCCAAACCCTTTATGGACCTGACACGCCTGTCCAGTGCCTATCTGTTGGGGGCCACACTTTATGCCTGGCGGCATTCAATACGGATCAGCCCAAAACTGGCCCTGGGCATGGTCATGCTGGCATTTCTTTTTGGCCCCACAGCGTCTTATGAAATCATGCTCAATTTTGCACTGGCCGGCGGGGTCTTGCTGATCGGCTTTGGCTTGCCGACCTCCTGGGCTTCGCTGGCGCGTATTCCCGATCTGTCCTATGGCATTTATATCTGGCAATGGCCGATCATGCAGAGCCTTTATCATCTGGGATATGCGCAAAACGCCTATGTGATGATGGCCATGGCCCTGCCCCTAAGCGCGCTGATTGCGGCGCTATCCTGGTATGGTATTGAAAAACCGGCTTTGGGCTATAAAACGCCGCTGGCAGATAGCCTGAAAACCTTTTTCAAAGCCCGTAAAACTGTTTGATTTTTCCCCAGCCCTGTTCGCCGGTTTCCACAAACGAAAACAGTTTCAGATCGTCCGGCGAAATAGTGCCCTCGGCGGCCAGAGCCTCAAAATCAATAATGCGTCGCCAGAAACTCTCCCCAAAGAGCAACACCGGCATGGGGGCCACGCGGCCGGTCTGGATCAGGGTAAGGGTTTCAAACGTTTCGTCCAGCGTACCAAATCCGCCGGGAAACACCGCCAGGGCCTTGGCCCGCATGAGAAACTGCATTTTACGAATGGCGAAATAATGAAATTGCAGGCTCAACTCGGGCGTCACATAGGGGTTGGGGGCCTGTTCATGAGGTAGAACGATGTTCAGGCCGATACTTTTGGCCCCCACATCATCGGCACCGCGATTGGCTGCCTCCATCACGCCCGGGCCACCGCCAGAACAAATCATCCAGTCGCGCCCGCCGGTATCCAGCGAGTATTGCGACACCATCTGGGCAAAGCGGCGGGCCTCTTCATAATAATGGGCCTTGTCCTGAAGGCTTTTGATCAGATCCGGATTATCGGTGCGCACCGGCTGGGTACCTGGCGCCGGGATACGCGCCCCGCCAAAAATCACTACCGTAGAGTTTACATTTTGCTCTTCGAAGACCATTTGCGCCTTCATCAGTTCCAGTTGCAGACGCACCGGGCGCAGCTCGTCGCGCAGCAAAAATGCGGCATCATCAAAGGCCAGACAATAGGCACTGGAACAGGTTTGCGGGGTTTGCGGTACTTTGCGCAAAATTTCGCGATCTTCCTCGGCAGTGCGAAAAAGATGTTGGCTCTTGTCCCGATCCGGCATGGCAATCCCCTGAGGTTAAACCCCCATGGGACATGCTAAACTTTAAGAAAGCACCAAAGAGATTAGGGGGCCGGTCCTATTATATTTTCTCCAAGGTAACGGCACCACCTTTTTGGGCTGGTTTCAGGCGAAAACGATCATGAATTTTAGTGGTGAAGTCTGGCTGTTTAACGCTGGAGGTCGAGACATAATCCGCCACCGCTTCATCGGGGCGCAGGGTCAGGCGGATATAGCCCGTATGGTGCACATCATGCAAAATGGTATCCGGGTTGGCCGCTTCGGTCAGGCGGCCAAAATCCACCCCCGGGGCCACCACATCGGCAAAATTACCGGGGCTGGAAACTCCGGTGGTACCCAGCTCTGCGCCAACAATCTGGCCATCTGCGGCGCGCAACCGGGAAGCATTGAAATCATGGGTGTCCCCGGCCAAGGAGATAAAGCTGGCCCCGGCGCGCCGGGCACGATTGTAAAGTCGTTCGCGGGCCGCCGGATAACCGTCCCAGGCATCAATGTTCAGCGGCGGGCGAAAGCGCGAGCGCAGGAAGTATTCAAACAATAAGGGCTGTTTCTTTTTGGCCAGCCATTTCAGCCAGCCCGGCAGAACATCAATATAATTGGGAGAGTTGATTTTGGCGAGCAAGACCTGATTGCCCAGCAATTGCCAGGGTTGGCCAGCCTCGACCGAGCGTTTGAAACTGGCCTCGACAAAATCGCCCTGTTGATCGCCAAGCATGCGCCGGTTCGGATCGCCAACCAGATTGTTGACGAAGCCGGCGACCTTGGCCTTGACCGCAGGATCCTCGGGGTCGGCATCGGCAGCTACCGGGAACAATTTCCAATCTACCTGTTCAGAGCGTGCCGTCAGGCGGGTTTCCAGCATGGTCAAGGTGGCCAGATCGCCAAAGACAAATTCGCGCCAAAACGCCGACCGGGGTTGACCCGGGGCCGGTTCGCGGGTGGGGGTCCATTCATAAAACGCGCTCAAAGATGCCGCTTCACGGGTTGCCCAGTCACCGTCTTCACGCTGATGGTTTTGCGCCCCGCCGGTCCAGCTGTCATTGGCGCTTTCATGATCATCCCAAGTGATGATCCAGGGCGCGGCGGCATGGGCCGCCTGTAGGTCCGGATCGCGGTGATATTGCGCATAACGGCGGCGATAATCATCCAGGCTGATACATTCATGGGGTGGTTCGGGCACCCGGCCAAGCGCCTCGGCATCCTGGGTGGCAAAGCCGCCCGGGCCGTATTCATAAATATAATCGCCCAGATGCACCACCACATCCACCGGATCGCTTTGGGCAATATGGCGATAGGAATGGAAATACCCCGCCGGATGGTTCGAGCACGATACCAGCACCATGGTCAGTTCATCCATCGGACCATCGCTAAGTGTTTTGGTGCGCCCAAGGGGCGAAACTTCGCCGCCCTTTTCGCGAAAGCGGTAAAAATAATCCGTGCCGGGATTAAGGCCCACGGCCTCGGTTTTCAAAGGAACAATGCCGTTCACCATTAATGCCGAGCGAACCGGTACCGGGGCAGACCAGACAATATTGGCAAAGTCCGGATCTGTGCTGACCTCTGCCGTGATCGTGGCCGGCATACCGTCCGCTACGATGGCGGTCCATAAAATTACACGGGTCTGCAGGGGATCACCACTGGCCACCCCATGGCGGAAAAATCCATTTTTGCGATCATCCTGGCGCGCCGTGGGTTTTTGTTGTCCACAGGCTGCCAGCGCCCCGCCTACGCCGGTCAGGGCCAGGGCGCTGCGCCGGGTGATTTTGCCGGCACCGGATTTGGGATTGTTTTCTTTTTGCACAATTGCCTCACTCATAACCTGCCCTTGCTTAGCGGTTCTTGCGCCTCTAATCCATAGCCATGACCCATGACCCCAAAACAACGCCCGGCGCACAGTATATCGATGTGCCCGAAGACCAGCCGCCCGGGCGGCTGGACAAATACCTGGCCGGTGCGCTGGAGGATCTGTCCCGTTCGCGCCTCAAAGCCCTGATCGAAGAGGGCCGTCTGCGTCTGGATGAAATGGTCATCACAGATCCATCGGCCAAGCTGCGCCCCGGGGCGCGTTATGTGCTGGACCTGCCGGCACCACGTGCCGCCACGCCTGAGGCCGAAGACATTCCTTTGAACATTCTTTACGAGGATGAGCATTTGATCGTGCTGGAAAAAGAAATCGGCATGACCGTTCACCCGGCGGCGGGCAATTGGACCGGCACATTGGTCAATGCGCTGCTGCATCATTGCGCCGGCCAGCTGAGCGGTATTGGCGGGGTGGAGCGCCCGGGTATTGTGCACCGCATAGACAAGGATACCTCGGGCGTTATGGTGGTGGCCAAGACCGACCGGGCGCATCAGGGGCTAAGCAAGCAATTTGCCGCCCACTCGGTCGAGCGTGCCTATCTGGCGCTGGTGCGCGGCGGCCCCAAACCAAAAGAGGGGCGCATTGAAACCCGTCTGGCACGATCGCAACATGATCGCAAAAAACAGGCGGTGGTGCGTGATCCACGATCCGAACATGGCCGCCACGCCATCACCAATTACAAGGTTTTACACAGCTATGGCCGCGAACCGGGCCAACCCGTGGGCAGTCCGGCGGCCAGCATGGTGGAATGCCGTCTGCTGACCGGGCGCACCCACCAGATCCGCGTGCATATGGCCCATATTGGCTGTCCGCTATTGGGTGATCCGGTTTATGGTAAGGCCCGTACCTTTCGCAAAATCACCAATGCACAAGGCGAAACCCTAAAGGATTTCAGCCGCCAGGCCCTGCACGCCACCATTTTGGGCTTCACCCATCCGGTCAGCAAAGAAACCTTGCGCTTTGAAACCCCGCCACCCGAAGACATGCAAAGGCTGATCGGTTTTCTGGAAGGGCTTTAGGAAGGGAAATAGCGCAGGATCCCCGGACTTGATCCGGGGTCCAGCCAATCCTGTATGTTGTTTCCGGGTCTTCGCCCGGGAACCCTGAACCCTCAGGCCTTTTCCGCCAGACGCAGGAAACGCTCGCGCATTTCGGCGCAATCCTTGAATACACCGTCAAAACGAGTGGTCACCGTATCCACCCCGCCATGATGCACGCCGCGGGTGGACATGCACTGGTGCTCGGCAGTGATCATCACTGCCACCCCCCGTGGGCGCAACGCATCCATCATGGCTTTGGTGATCTGTGCGGTCAGGTTTTCCTGGGTCTGCAAGCGCTTGGCATACATTTCTACCAGACGGGCAATTTTGGAAAGACCCACCACCCGGTCCACGGGCAGATAGGCCACATGGGCAACCCCCATAAACGGAGCCATGTGGTGTTCGCAATGGCTTTGCACTTCGATATTGCGCAGCATGACAATATCGTCATAGCCCGAAACTTCCTCGAACGTGCGCGATAAAATCTCTTCGGCATCGCCCTGATAGCCGGCAAACCATTCGCCAAAGGCCTTGGTCACCCGCCTGGGCGTATCCAAAAGGCCTTCGCGGGTCGGATCATCGCCGGCCCAGGCCAGCAATGTGCGCACGGCGGCCTCGGCCTCGGCCTGACTTGGCTTGGCCGGTGTTTCATTTATGGCGCGCAAAGTAGCGGCCTTGTTGGTATAAGCATCCATGGAAAATCCCCGAAGATTGCGGGGGAGGGGGTCGAGCCGGTTCATCCGGGCTTAACGCCCACCCTGTGAAGTCATGTTTGACCTTTTCAAGTTAGGGCTGAATTTATGTACCTTCAACCCCATATGTTTCAGGGTTTCGTGAACACCTCGTGAGGGCAAAGCCTGTAGAGCCCCATTGCACAATTGGCGCAAATGCGTATTGAAGCCAGTTCCAGATACAAAATTGAGAAATACCAAGGTTATGACCATTCAACTTTATGATACATATTCGCGCCAGAAACGCGAATTCCATCCCGCCGACAAAACGCGCGTGACCATGTATCTGTGTGGGCCGACGGTGTATTCTTATGCCCATATCGGCAATGCCCGCCCGGCAGTGGTTTATGATGTGCTGTATCGTTTGCTGCGTGCCGAATATGGCAAGGACCACGTGGTCTATGCCCGCAATATTACCGATGTGGATGACAAGATTAACGCCGCCGCCAAGGCTGAGGGCGTGACCATTGATGTCATCACCGACAAGTTTACCCGCATTTACCGTGAAGATACGGCAGCGCTGAATGTCCTAAAACCTGATTTCGAGCCCACCGCCACCGGCCATATGAAAGAAATGATCGCGCTGGTACAGCGCCTGATCGAGGCCGGCAATGCCTATGAGGCAGAAGGTCATGTGCTGTTTGATGTAACCAGCTTTGACAGTTATGGCGCATTGTCGCGTCGCAAATTAAAAGACATGGTCGCCGGGGCACGGGTCGAAGTGGCCGCCTATAAACGCAACCCGGCGGACTTTGTGTTGTGGAAACCGGCGGACGACAATGATCCGGGCTGGAAAAGTCCCTGGGGACGCGGCCGTCCGGGTTGGCATCTGGAATGTTCGGCAATGATCGAGGCGGTGCTGGGCACGCGCATCGACATTCACGCCGGTGGGCAAGACCTGATATTCCCGCACCATGAAAATGAGCGGGCGCAATCCATGTGCTCTCATGATGGCAAACGGCTGGCGAACTATTGGCTGCATAATGGCTTTTTGGATATGGACAGTGAGAAAATGTCCAAAAGCCTTGGCAATGTGAAGCTCATTCACGAACTGCTCCGGGACTGGCATGGCGAAGTGCTGCGCTTTGCGCTGCTTTCGGCCCATTACCGGGCACCACTGGATTGGACCGGCAGTTTGCTGGAACAGGCCAAAACCACGCTGGATCGTTATTATGGCACCTTGCGCCGCCTTGGCGATGTCAAAGCCGCCAAGGTACCGGCACCGGCCCGTTTTATGGCCGCCCTTTATGATGACCTGAACACGCCCCAGGCGCTGGCCAAACTGTCCACCCTGGCAACATTGGCCAATAAGGCCGAAAAAGAAAGTGAAAAAGCTCAGCTCAAAGGCGAAATGATGGCCGTTGGAGCTTTGCTCGGCCTTTTTGAGGTCGAGCCAGAGGTCTGGTTCAAAAGCGATAAAGGCCTTGGCGACAAAGATCTGGATGCCGCAGCCATCGACAAGCTGGTCGCCGCCCGGGTGCAGGCCCGCAAGGACAAGGATTGGGGCGAGGCCGATCGTATCCGCGATGTTCTTTCCGAAATGAAGATCGTGATTGAGGACAAGGACGGGCACAGCATCTGGCGCCGCCAATAATTGCGCCTATATCTTGGTGATGGATCACGACCTTTATAACACCGCCATTTTGACCCTGGCCGCGGGCATTCCCCATCTGGGGACGCTGAACAATCCGGATGGGGTGGCCGAAAAATCGGCCCGGCTGTGCGGCTCAAAAGTTGGCGTACAGGTGCACCTGGACGATCAGGGCCGGGTCAGCGATTTTGCCCAGGAGGTCAAGGCCTGTGCATTGGGTCAGGCGGCCTCGGCTATATTGGGCCAAAATGTCATTGGTGCCGATCTGGATGAGCTAACTGCTGCCCGTGATGGTTTTCGCGCCATGGTCAAGGAAGGCGCACCGCCGCCCAAGGGACGCTTTGCCGACCTAAGCACCCTGGCCGCGGTCAAGGATTATCCGCAACGCCATCAATCGGCGCTTTTGCCCTTTGAGGCGGTGGTGGATGCCGTAAAGGCCGCGCTTGGTACCTCTCGTTGATGGGCTGGTTGTTCTTTTTCCATTTTTTTAGGTTCTCAGACCCTGGGTTTTTTCCCTTCATCCTTCGACAGGCTCAGGATGAGGTGTATTCTTTTCTCCTCAGGGTTCCCGGAAAGGCGTCGGCCTTATCCGGGATCCAGACTGCATTTCATTCTATGATGGGCCCCGGGTCTTCGCCCGGAGACCAAGGTTTGGGTTCTCCATCCTTCGAGGCTCTCTTCGTTCGCACCTCAGTGCCTGCCCCGGACTGGATCCGGGGATGAGGCGGAGAATAAAATGCTGACCTCATACTGAGGTGTCCTGAGGCGGTGCGCAGTACCGACGAAGGACCTCGAAGTATGGAAACATCATACCCTACCTGCGCCGATGTGGGATAAGGTTTTTCTATCCACCATTCTCAAAACCAAACGTGTCATCCCGGAAGCCGTCAGGTTATCCGGGATCCATTGTGCCGGTCCATTTGCGTATGGATTCAGTATGGATCCCGGATCAAGTCCGGGATGACACGGAGGAATTATCCCCCGCATAACACGTTTGAGGGGCAATGAGGGGTAAGGCTTACCCCTAGGTCATCCATCACTTACCCCTTAAATACCCCTGAAGAGAAGAAAACAGACCCTGAAACGTCCCTCATTTACCCCTCACTGCCCCTAAAGTGGCGGGGATAAAACGGGTTTATCCCCATCGCGTTTAACAGGGGTAAAATCGAACCATTTGAAAAGAAGGCCATGTGCTCATATAGCGAGCTTTAGCGTCGCGGTAGCACAGATATAATGTGCTCATATAGGCCAAAGGCCGATAGCACAAAAACAACGTGCTCATATAGCGAGCGCAAGCATCGCATCCTTCGAGGTCGCTTTGCGGCACCTCAGGATGAAAATCACAAGAAAATAGAAAATGGTGGGCGATACTGGGATTGAACCAGTGACCCCTACAATGTCAATGTAGTGCTCTCCCGCTGAGCTAATCGCCCTATAATCAGGTTGTCCCTGTCATAAGAGAGGCGTCTATAGCCAAGCGCCGGACCCCTTGCAAGAGGCGGCGTCAGTTTGAGGTGGGCAGTATGAGGCCTTCAGGCCGCCATCACCCGTTCAACCTCGGCAACCAGTTCGCGCAGGTGAAACGGTTTGGACAGCACTTTGGCATCCTTGGGGGCCTGATGACCCGGGTTTAGTGCCACGGCGGCAAAGCCGGTGATAAACATGATCTTCAGGTTTTTATCGTTTTCAGCGGCTTTGCGGGCCAGTTCGATGCCATCCACACCGGGCATGACAATATCGGTCAATAACAGATCAAAGTCCGTCGGTGTGGAGCGCAGGGCATCCAGACCTTCGTCCCCATCGGCGCAAGAGACCACTTCATGACCGGCGCGTTCCAGCGCACCTGCCAGAAAGCCTCTCATCGAATCATCATCCTCGGCCAATAAAATCCGTGCCATTTCCCACTCCTGATACCCGTTTACGCCCTCATTTTGAGGCTTTTTTATGGTCGCTGTGCAATACCATAGCCCAAGAGGGTAAAGGGGTGGTGAAGGAGCCGAGATTTTACAGTGCCCTTGACGACGGGCAAACGCCACGCGTAAATCCTGTTTATGAATGTCTGGAGAACGCTTGACGCGGTTATCAAACCCAGCCGGCATATGCCATGGCCAGAGCTGGAACGCGCCTTTACAACAGTTACCCCGTCTGCAGAAACGCCGGTATTGTTTGCCTCGCCCCATTCCGGGCGGTGCTATCCAAAAGCCTTCAAAGCGCTAAGTGCGCTGGATGCCCAGACCCTGCGCATGTCCGAAGATGCCTGGGTGGATGAATTGTTTGCCGGGGTTACCTGCTATGGCGCCTCACAACTGTGCGCCCATTTTCCCCGGGCCATGGTGGATGTGAACCGCGCACCGGACGAGCTGGATACGGACATGTATTACGACCATTGCCCCGCCCCGCCCCGGCGCAAAAGCGCCCGGGTGATGGCGGGTCTGGGGGTGATCCCGCGCATGGTGGCGGCGGGCCGCCCGATTTATGTACAAAAATTATCGTACAGCGAAGCGGTCGAGCGCTTGCATCATCTGCATACGCCCTATCATGAAACCCTGGCGGCCCTGTTGAACCACAAGGTTAAAACCCTGGGATCGGCGATATTGATTGATTGCCATTCCATGCCGTCAAGTTGTGCGCAGACCTGCCCCGGGGGCAGTGCGGATTTTATACTGGGCGATGGCCACGGACGCACCTGTCGGCCCGGCCTGATTGCCCGGGTCGAGCATGTTCTGACCGCCATGGGATATCGGGTCATGCGCAACACACCCTATTCGGGGGGCTATACCACCTTGCGCTATGGTCAACCGGCAGAAGGTTTCGAGGCCCTGCAGATTGAAATAAACCGGGATCTGTATATGGACGAAACCTCCTTGCAAAAAACCAGCCGGTTCACGCCGCTTCGCCGGGATATGCAGCGGTTGGGCAAGGCCATTTGCGAGTACGCCCGGGCCGGTTTGCACTAAACACAAAAAAAACGCGCCCCAAAGGGCGCGTAGAGTATGTGTAGGGAGGAAACACCCAAAAGGGTGGCGACATGCGATGTCGCTGAAGTGACATTATATTGCGGTGCACAAAAATCAAGTGTGCAATGCACAAATCTCAGGCGATGGCTATCTTTTAGGCTATGTTTGCTCTAGCTGACGCCTTTGCCGTTACGGACGGACCATCAAAGAGACTTTTTTCAATGCGTAATATTGCCATCATCGCCCACGTTGATCATGGGAAAACCACACTGGTTGACCAGATGCTGATCCAGACCGGGGTTTTCGCTGCTCATGAAGATCGCCCCGAACGGGCGCTGGACAATATTGATCAGGAACAGGAGCGCGGCATTACCATTATGGCCAAATGCGCCAGCGTCACCTGGAACGGCACGCGGATCAATATTATTGATACCCCGGGCCATGCAGACTTTGGCGGCGAGGTGGAACGCATCCTCTCCATGGTCGATGGCGCGGTGTTGCTGATTGATGCCGCCGAAGGGCCAATGCCGCAAACCCGCTTTGTGCTGTCAAAGGCGCTGAGCCTGGGTCTGAAACCCATGGTGGTTTTGAACAAGGTGGATCGCACCGGGGCGGATCCGGAAAAAGCCCTAAACGCCGTCTTTGATCTGTTTTCAGACCTGGGGGCCAGCGACGATCAACTGGACTTTCCCTATGTTTATGCCGCCGGGCGCGATGGCTGGGCCAGCAAGGAAGAAGGCGTGGTTGGGGAAAACCTGAACCCGCTTTTTGAAACCATTGTCGAGCACACCCCGGCACCGGAGGCGGCCAAGCGCAAGGACGAACCTTTTACCATGCTGGTCTCCATGCTGGATGCGGACCCCTATGTGGGCCGGGTACTGACCGGACGGATTGAAAGCGGCTCGATCCGCACCGGCGATCTGGTTCAAGCGCTGGCGCGTACCGGCGAACCCATCGAGCGGGCGCGCCTGTCCAAACTGTTTGTCATGGAGGGCATGAACCGCATTCCCGCCGAGGTCGTGCATGCCGGCGATATTGCCGCCATTGCCGGCTTTGGTACCGCCAATGTGGCCGACACCCTGGCCGCGCCAGAAGTAAAAGAACCCATCGCCGCCACCGCCATTGACCCGCCCACCATGGCGGTGACCATTTCCATCAATGACAGCCCCCTTGGCGGCCGTGATGGGGACAAGGTGCAATCGCGCATTATTCGGGACCGCCTGATGCGCGAAGCGCGCTCGAATGTCGCCATCGAGGTGCGCGATGCCTCCACCGGCGCCGATGCGCTGGAACTGGCCGGGCGCGGCGAGCTGCAATTGGGGGTTCTGATTGAAACCCTGCGTCGGGAAGGTTTTGAGCTATCGGTTTCGCGTCCGCGCGTCCTGATCCGCACCGATGAGGCCACCGGCGAACGGTTGGAACCTTATGAAGAAGTGGTCTGTGATGTGGACGAAAATCATGCCGGTACGGTGATTGAAAGCCTGACCGGGCGCAAGGCTGAGCTGAAAAACATGTCGCCGGCCGGTGCCGGCCATACGCGGCTGGTGTTTGATGCGCCATCGCGATCCTTGATCGGTTATGGGGGCCGTTTTTTGACCGAAACCCGGGGCAAGGGCGTGCTAAACCGCGTCTTTTCCCATTGGGGACCATGGCGCGGTGTGATCGAGGATCGGGCCAGAGGCGCCCTGATCTCCATGGCTGATGGCAAGGCGTCTGCCTTTGCCCTGATGAATATTGAGCCGCGCGGCACGCTGTTCATTGGCGCTGGCGAACAGGTCTATAACGGCATGGTCATCGGCGAATGCACAAGAGGCGATGATCTGATGGTCAACCCGATCAAGGGTAAAAAGCTGACCAATATGCGCGCCTCTGGCAAGGATGATGCGGTCACATTGATCACGCCAAAGCGTCTCACTTTGGAACAGGCAATCGCCTGGATCGCCGATGACGAGCAAGTGGAAGTAACCCCAAGCGTCATCCGTGTACGAAAAACGGAATTAGACCCCATCAAACGCAAGCAAAATCAAAAACTTAACAAACAGCCTTAGTTTGGCACCGCTTTTGCACTCACACTGTCAGGCACAAAACAACGTGTCAGGTAATAAAGTGAGTGCGTTATGGTCAATTCAATCGATATACATGTGGGGCGTCGTCTGCGTCGTCGTCGTCGCCTTTTGGGGATGACCCAACAGGGTTTGGGCGAACAGGTCGGCATCCGGTTTCAGCAGATTCAAAAATATGAATGTGCGGCAAACCGGATCAGCGCGTCGCGCCTGTTTGATCTTTCCGAGGCGTTGCACGTTCCGGTGCAGTATTTTTATGATGGCCTAAGCTCCGAAGAGGCGGCCAATGATTCCCATGCCTTGCCAGCCGATATTCTGACGCAAGGTGAAACCATGGAATTGGTCCGGGCCTATTACACGCTGGATGAAAGCACCCGGCGGCGCCTGCTGGAACTGGCCAAAGCCATGAGCGGCTCCGCACCGGCGGCCTAGACATACGATTGATCACATTACCGGACTGGCCTTACGCCCGGCCCGGCGATAGAAGAGCGCATGTCAAAAACACCGATATGCCAAAATACCTCTTCTGACCTGCCACGCCTTCTTGGCGAGGAAGAGCGCGCCGCCTTTGGCCGCTTTTCCTTTGCCCTGGCCGATGCCGCCATGGCCGTAACCCTGGCACATTTTGATACCCCCATCGGGGTTGAGGTCAAACCGGATCACCCCAGCGGCTATGACCCGGTGACCATCGCGGACCGGGGGGCGGAACGCGCCATTCGGGACTTGCTTGATGCCCGTTACCCCGATCACGGCATTCGCGGCGAAGAATATGGCGTTAAAGACACCAAGGGCGATTTTCACTGGGTTCTAGATCCCATTGATGGCACCCGCGCTTTCATCAGCGCTTTGCCGGTCTGGGGCACATTGATTGCACTGACCCGTAATACGCGGCCCGTTCTGGGCATTATGGACCAGCCAGTAACCGGCGAGCGGTTTTTTGGACTGGGCGATACGGCCTGGCTGTATAAAAACGGCCAGCAACAAAGGGCCCTAAGCGTGCGGCCCTGCGAAGGTCTGCATGCGGCAACCCTTTGCACTACCGACCCCCACCTTTTCACCCAAGAAGAACGCCCGGCATTTGACACGTTACGCAAAAAGACGCGGCTGCAACGCTATGGCCTGGATTGTTACGCCTATGCGGCGCTGGCGCGCGGCGGCGTTGATCTGGTGATTGAATCCGGCCTTCAGGATTATGATATTGCGGCGCTGATCCCCATTGTCGAGGGAGCTGGCGGCAGGGTCACCAATTGGTCCGGCAGGCCTGCCTGGCAAGGCGGGCAGGTACTGGCCAGTGGCGATGCCCGGGTGCATGAAGAGGCGCTGAGGCTCTTAACCAAAGCGGCGCTTTAAAGCGCCGGCACATCCGACAAGGCGGTAACAATCGGGCAATCCTTGCTGGCATCGCGCGGACAGGCATTAACATAGGCAGACAGCACATCCTCCATTCGCTTCAGGTCTTCAATCTTTGCGCGCACGTCCTCTAATTGCTTCTCAGCCTTTTGGCTGATTTGCTGACAGGTGCGGCCTTCTGAATTTGCCATATTGAGCAAAGAGAGGGTCTGAGAGAGGCTGAATCCCAGTGCTCGACACCGCTTAACGAACATCAGGCGCTCAATGTGCGCCTTTGCATAAAGACGATAACCGTTTTTCCCTCTGTCAGGCGATGTCAGAATACCCGCCTTTTCATAATACCGAATGGTTTCAATTTTTACCCCGGTCAGTTTGGCAACCTCACCAATATAAAAATCACGTGTGTGTGAGGTCATGATAAAAGCCTTGAGCCTATAGTTACTACAGGCCTTATACACTGGCTCAGGTTTCAAAAACAAGGCAAGGTTAAATCATGATGAAAATGAGTATCCAGACCGCTTGCATACTTGGTCTGCTCATGGCGACTTCAGGAACGGCGTTGGCCGCCCCCATTACCTTTAATACGGCGCTGCCGGTCAGCAAGGGAGAATTGTTGGCACGTCAGCAATTTATTGTAACCAATCTGTCCGATCGTCTGAATGGTATGAAGCGCGATGTCACGGTGCGCGCCGGGGTTTCGGTGCTGGGCTATGGCGTCACGCCAAAGTTGGCGCTGTTCGGAGTTGCGCCCTTGGTTAATATTGATCGTGAAATTGGCTCGATGAACAGTAACTTCACCGGACTTGGCGATGCCACCATATTTGCCCGCTATGAAATTTATCGCAATGATAGCCCCGGGAAAACCATTCGGATTGCCCCGTTTGCCGGTGCCACCTTGCCCACGGGCAGAACCGGCAAAACCGGGGATGGTTCAACCGATGGCTTTGCCGGTCTTATCTTTACCGCCGCCAGCACAAACTGGAATTTTGACAGCCAGATCAAATATGTCGCCAATACCCGCGCCAACGGTTTTGAACGCGGCGATACGATCAGCGCCGATGCCTCGCTACAATACCGGCTGTTGCCCAAAACCATCGCCGCCAACTCTGACGCCTTCCTTTATGGGGTGCTGGAAGCCAATGTCACGCAATTGCAAAGAGATAGGCTGAGCGGCGTCATTAATCCCAATTCCGGCGGCACACAGGCCTTTCTGTCGCCGGGTTTACAATATGCCACCAAACGATGGATTGCGGAAACGGCCTTAAAAATTCCCGTGGTGAATGATCTTCACGGTACCGCACTGGCGCCGGATTATTCCCTGGTCACCAGCCTTCGTTTTAATTTCTAAAAAAGGAGAACGCAATGTTCAAAACGCTTACTCTATCTTTGGGCCTTGCCATGCTGGCCGGGTCTGCTTTGGCCGCTGAAACAGAATACAAACTTCAGGTTGATGGCATGACCTGTCCGTTCTGTGTGGCCACCTCTGAAAAAGCCCTAAAAAAGATCAAAGGTGTTAAGGCGGCCAATGCCAATTTTGAAAGCGGTGTGATTAACGTCTGCACCGACGGTTCCGTCAACTTCACCGATGACCAGCTTAAAGCCATGTTTCTGGATAAAGGCTTTACCTATCGCTCCATGACAAAAACCGAAACCTGTTCAGCCAGTGATTTTACAAAAAAGAATGAGGATACGACAGGGTGACGACATCGGAAAAAGCCATAGCAGTACAACAAAAAAAGTGGGGTTGGTTGTTGTTGTTTACCTCAACCACCACGCTTCTTTGCTGTGCCTTGCCAATTATGCTGGTGGCGCTGGGCTTTGGTGCGGTTTCCGCCGCCATGTTTTCAAATTTTCCGTTTCTGGTGACGCTGGCGCATCACAAACTCTGGCTGTTTTCCGGTAGCGCCCTTTTGCTTGCCTTGGCCGCCTGGGCCCTTTACCGACCCGGGCGCGCCTGTCCTACTGATCCAGTATTGGTGGCACAATGTGAAAGTGCAGACAGGTGGAACCGGCGGTTGTTCATTATTGCGGCTGGTTTATGGGTGGTTGGCTTTACCGCCGCCTATCTGTCCCTGCCGCTATTGGGGTTTTATGAAAAAATCACCGGTGGTTAAACGGTCTATGCCTTATTTGGCCCGTTCCAAAAGTGCAAAAAACCCTTCCATAAACCGGTTGCGGTATTGATCCTGCTCTTCGATCAATTCGTGCAGGGCACCCGGAATGTTTTCATAGACCGCATCGGGCATTAGCGCATGGGCGGCCTGGATCGCTTCATTGCTGACCAGGGCTTCTTTGCCTGCACTGGCCAGATATACCGGCAGGGAAAGAGTGGCAAAACCATCCTTTTTAAACATACGTTTTTGCTTTTTCAGGGCCGCCTTTAGCCAGCCAAAGGTTGGCGGGCCAAGGTGAATGTCTTCATTCATGGCATTGCGCTGCTGATCACGATCAAAGCGTTCCTTGTCCGAGGTCAGCGTTTGGGCGGCATTTTCACTTTGCGCGCCGCCACCATCAACACCGGGTGGGCTTTTGGCACCAAAGCCCAGGGCATTGGCAATGCTGATCATCATTTCCATGCCAGCCCCGCCGGCCTTGAAACCAAACATGGGCGCGCTGAGCGCCATGCCCGCAAGATCAAGATTACCCCGATGCGCCACATCGGCGGCAATCAGGCCGCCCATGGAATGGGCCCCCAGCACCAGCGGTCCGCTTAGTTGGTCTTGCAAATGGCCCGCCAGCGTTTCCAGATCAATAGCATAGTCGGTAAAGTTTTTGACATGACCTTTTAATGGATCTTTGAGCAAGCGGTCCGACAGGCCCTGGCCACGATGGTCGATCACCGCAAAATTGTAACCGCGCACCGTTAAATCCCGGGCCAGCTCCAGAAATTTTTCCAGATATTCCGAACGCCCGGGGGAAAACAAGACCGAGCCTTTGGCGCGGCCTTGCGCCGGGCAAAATGCCGCGCGCAGGCGTACGTTATCCTTGCCGGCAAACCAGAACACCTCGGTTCCTTTGGGGGCCGGATCGTCTTCAAGGGCAATCAGGGGGGCCGGTTCAAGGGGCATCTGGGCTCTCCTTTTTGGCGGGCTTGGGCTTGCGAAACCGCAAGGTCATACGATCACTTTCGCCAATGTCATCAAAATGCTGGCGATTAAAGGCCGGGTCCGGGGTTTCGCCCGGCGGGGCGCTGCGCCGCACCGGTGGCAGGGTCCACACCCCAAAGGGGTGATCCGCCGTATCTTTGGGATTGGCGTTAATATCGCTTTGTGCTTCAAAAACAAAGCCTGCATCCTTGGCCAGAGCCTTGACCAGAGATCGTTGCACATAGCCAGAACTGGCCAGCGGATCCTGTTCGCGGGCATCGGGCAAACGGTGTTCTACCACACATAAAACCCCGCCGGGTTTCAGGGCCGCATAGAAATCGGCAAAGGCCTTGGTGGCCATGCCCTGGGCCATCCAAGAATGTACATTACGGAAGGTGAGCACCAGATCCATACTGTTATCAGGAGTCAGCTTTTCCGAAGTGGCACTGAAAACACTGGTTTTTATGGGGCCATAACGATCTTCATCCCCAAAGGCCCGCTTGAACGACTGGCTGAGCATGCGGGCCTGATCCGACGTGGCCGGGTCCAGAAGAGCGGCGCGGTACTGGCCCCCATTTTCCTTGATCCAGGGCGCCAGTATCTGGGTGTACCAGCCCCCGCCCGGCCAGATTTCCAGCACCTTTTGCCCCGGAGCCAATCCACAAAATTCCAGGGTTTTAATCGGGTGACGCCATTTATTGCGGGCCTTGTCTTTTTCGGATCGCCATTCGCCATTGACCGCCCATTCCAGTGTTCCCACGGGAGGCCCCGGGGGTATGGGTGCGGCTTCGGGAATGGGCACCTGGGCCACGTTTTTGGGTTTTGGGTCTTTACAGCCAACCAGTGCCAAAACAAGCATGCCAGACGTTAAAACGGTACGCAGGCCAAAGGGCGGGCACAAGGTCATGGATTGATCTCCGATACGCGTAAAGACACAGGAATATGCAGTCATAGGCATGTCCGCATCTTTGACGCAAGGGTTCTTGAAAAACTTGTCATCAATACCAAATATATTCCGAAGACGCCATTTGGGTCTTCATACGCTGCTGCCAACCGGAGCAGCGTCACGATCGGCTGATCCGGGCCGTTTTGCGCCGGGTCAACATGTTGCTTGAAGAAGGAGATAAGGACATGCAAACTTTTGATTTTACACCGCTCTATCGCACACTGGTTGGTTTTGACCGGGTTGCGGACATGATCGACGAGGCCGCCAAGATTGACCCGGCCTCCCAAGGCTACCCCCCTTATAATATCGAACAGTTCGCCGACGATGCCTATCGTATTGAACTGGCCGTAGCCGGTTTTGGCGAAGACGATCTCAATATCGAAGTACGTGAAGGCGTGCTGGTTATCACCGGCAGCAAGACCAATACCGATGAAGAACGTCAGTTCCTGCATCGCGGTATTGCCGAGCGCGCTTTTGAGCGCCGCTTCCAACTGGCCGACTATGTCGTTGTGCAAGGCGCAGCGCTGGAAAACGGCCTGTTGCGGATCGACCTGAAACGCGAATTGCCAGAGGCCATGAAACCGCGCACGATCAAGATCGATCAGGTTACCAATCGTGGTCGCAAGCTGGTAACGGGTAAGAAAACCCATTAAATCCATGCTTGATTAAAGAAAAGGCGGTGCCGATGGCACCGCCTTTTTTGGTTTAAATCCGTATACCGGTGGCTTAGCTGATCCCAAGGTCCAGACGAAGTCGGGCGCCAATGGTGCCGCCATCCCCTTCAATCCGACCGGCCAGCACATCATAAAGTGCCTGTGCACAGGCCTGCATTTGCGGCAGAGATTCGCGTTTTGGGTTGTTTTGGGGGCGGGTTAGCGTGCACAATTGGCCCGCAATTTCCGTCACCAGATTATAGCCAAATGTGGCCCCTTGGCCTTTCAGGTCATGGGCAATGCCAAAGGCACGGGCCATATTTTGCTGAAAATCTTCTTCATCCGCAGATTGCGCGGCTTTTCCTATGAACTCTTTCAAGGTGTTCGCATCACCTTCGGCACCTGCCGCAAATTCCTCGCCCATGCCGGCAAGGGCCGCCCCGGCCGCATCTGCCATCGCCGCGAGATCATCTGGAAGCTCAAAATCGTCGTCTTCGAACATGGCCTTACATCCCTATGGACGCAAATGGTGCTCTCTGAATGTTAAAAGAGTTATAATTGCGCGGCTTTGGGCAAATATATTTCCCGTATGGTTACACAAATCTTTATAACATCCGCACAAACCGGCGCGTTTGGACCGATCTAGGTGACCTATTGAATGACGGGCAGTGCGCTGGCGCGGTTTTCATCCAGATAACGGGCGCTTTGAATATCCAGACTGTTCGGAGCCAGCGTGATCAATAACGGATTTCCTGTGGGGATTTCCACATTGACAATGTCTGCGTCCGGCACGTTAAACAATCGCTTGACCAGGGCGCGCAATGAATTGCCATGGGCAGAAATCAGTGTGTTGCGCCCATTGGCCAGGTTGGGCTCTATGGTGCTTTCCCAATAAGGCAGCACCCGTTCCAGGGTCATTTTCAGGGATTCGGCAACCGGCAGTGCTTCACGTGAAACATGCGCATAACGCCGGTCAAGGCACGGGTTCAGCGGATTATCCCATTCCATGGGCGGCGGCGGAATATCATAGGACCGGCGCCAGATATGCACCTGCTCATCACCATGCTTTTTGGCGGTTTCGGCCTTGTTCAACCCGGTCAGCGCGCCGTAATGACGCTCGTTCAGCCTGTAATCCTTGGCCACCGGCAACCAGACCTCGTTCATTTCGGCCAAGGCCAGCCATAAGGTGCGGATCGCCCGGGTTTGCAATGAGGTATAGGCCTGATCAAATTCATGGCCGCATGCCGCCAGTAATTGTCCGGCCTTGCGGGCCTCGTCCTCGCCCTTTGGGGTCAGGGGGACATCGACCCAGCCGGTGAAGCGGTTTTCCAGATTCCACTGGCTCTGGCCGTGGCGAACAAGCGCAAGTGCAGTCATGGGAAGCGTCCTTTATGCGTATGGCCCGGCATACCTCTGGGGAAGAAAGCTGGCAAGCAATTATGCACACACCGCGCCCGGGTGAACATATTTTTACTCGCCAAAGCCAGCCGGCTCGTTTACATGAAAAACAGACTTTTTACAGGAAGAAAAACCATGAAACCGATTGTGTTGGCCAGCCTTGGCCTTGCCGTATTACTTGTCGCCTGCAACCCCGCCAAAAAAGGTGACAAAGACGATCAACCCGCCGCGACTGTGGACCAACCGGAATTCAGCGAAGATATGAGCCCGGCGCAGAAAAACCTGATCCGGGGCAAGGCCTTTCTGGATGAAAACAAAAATGTCAAAGGGGTCAAAACCACCCGGTCCGGCCTGCAATACAAGGTCATTAAAGCCGGCCCCAAAGATGGCAAACATCCCTATCCCGGCCAGTTTGTCTGTGTGAACTATGAGGGCAGGAGCATTGATGGCAAAGAGTTTGATAGCTCCTATACCCGTGGCGTGCCGGCGGTGTTTCCTTCTAATCGCCTGATCAAGGGCTGGGTCGAGGCCTTGGCCATGATGCGCCCCGGCGATGAATGGATGCTCTATATTGCGCCGGAACTGGCCTATGGCGCCAGCGGCACCATGGGTGGCCCCATCGGACCAAATGAAACCCTGGTGTTTAAAATCAACCTCATCAAACTGATGGATCTGAGTGTGGATGAGTACCGCCGGACCTATGGTGTTGACCAGACCCTTGATTGTTCCAAGGCGTCCTGATGGGGGGCACACGCGCCCAGGTTCGGGACATTCTGACCACCCTTGTGGGGTTTGATACGGTATCGCGTAATTCCAACCTGGCTCTGATCAACTGGGTAGAAGACTATTTGCAAAATCTGGGCGCCCAGTGCGCCCGTGTGTTGAGCGAGGATGGCAGAAAGGCCAATTTTTACGCCACCCTTGGTCCGATGAACCCGGGTGGTCTGGTGCTTTCGGGTCATACCGATGTGGTGCCGGTGGATGGTCAGAATTGGTCCGGTGACCCGTTTGTTTTGCACGAACAGGATGGGCGTTATTATGGCCGCGGCACCTGCGATATGAAGGGCTTTATTGCCTGCGCCCTGGCCGCCGCACCGGATTTTGCCCGTGCTAAACTG
Organism: Robiginitomaculum sp.; assembly: GCA_015485335.1. Classification (GTDB taxonomy): domain Bacteria; phylum Pseudomonadota; class Alphaproteobacteria; order Caulobacterales; family Maricaulaceae; genus Robiginitomaculum_B. The sequence continues at coordinate 65,015 of WFTT01000102.1, read as the reverse complement.
GCCCGTCCGGTGCATTTTGCCTTTTCCTATGACGAAGAAGTTGGTTGTATCGGCGCACCTTCACTGATCGAGGCCTTGCGCCGCGACCTGCCCACCCCGGCCGCGGTATTGGTGGGCGAGCCCAGCGATATGCATGTGGTCAGCGCCCATAAGGGGCAAAATTCATATCATGTGCAGGTTTTGGGCAAAGAGGCCCATTCCAGCCTGCCGCACCAAGGAGCCTCGGCGGTGATGGCGGCCGGGCTGTTAATGGCGGAGCTTTGTGCCATTGCCGATGATTTACGCACCCAGGCCGATCCCCATAATCCGTTTGATCCACCCTATGGCACCTTGACCATCGGACTGGTCAAAGGCGGCACCGCGGTCAATATCATTGCCAAGGAATGCACGTTTTCATGGGATTTACGCCTATTGCCCAGCGATGATTGCGCCGCCATCGAAGCGCGCTTTGCGCAAAAGGCAAAAGAGGTCGAGGCGCAGATGCGCCAAAGCGCGCCCGAGGCAAGGATTATTTTTGAGCGCAAAACCAGCGCCCCCCCACTGGATGCAGATCCACAGAGTGCCGCCGAACAGATCGCCCGTCTGCTGACCGGGGATAATGACAGCCGCGTGGTATCCTACACCACCGAGGCCGGACATTTTCAACAGGCCGGCCTGCCCGCCGTGATCTGTGGTCCCGGATCGATCGAACAGGCCCACAAGCCGGACGAATATGTGGCCATAAGCCAGCTGGACCTGTGCCTGAAAACCTTAAAGAAACTGCCCAGGCATTTGTGCCATTAAGCCCTATTGGCTGGCCCAGACGATGCGGGCAATCCAGTCCACATCCTTGCGGTCCAGAACCCGGTCCGGATATTCAGGGTTAAGCGAGGCCAGTTCGATCCGGGTCTGGGTCATGCGTCGCAATTCCTTGGCCATCACCTCGCCATCACGGGTGCGCACCACGACCCGGTCGCCCCGGCGCACGCTTTCTTCGGGGGCGACCACAATGCGGTCCCCATCGCGAAAGACCGGCACCATGGAATCTCCGGAAATTTCCAGTGCATAGGCGCGGCTGCCATCAAAGCCAGGAAAGCGTACCTCGTCCCAGCCGGCACCAATGGGATAGCCCGCATCATCAAAAAAACCACCAGAACCAGCCTGGGCCAGACCGATCAGCGGGACCGGACGGCCGGACGCCGGTCCGCCACTGGCCATGGCGGCAAAATCTTCAAAATTTACCCCAACCGCGTCCAGCACCTTGGCAATGCTTTCGGTGGAGGGCCAACGCAAACGGGTTCCATTGGCGGCATAGCGTTTGGACGGGTTGAACGCGGTGGCGTCCAGCCCGGCCTTGCGCGCCAGACCCGAAGGGCTGAGGCCCGCCCGAGTGGCGAGAAGGTCCAATCCTCGCCAGATTTGTTTATGGGTCAGCATGTTTTTCGACACCATTGCAGAATCAGAAGAATATACACCCGCAATTAGGAATGTAAACCTATACCCTGGGCCCTATTAATTTAATCCGTTCTGCGTTATTGGCGCACCATGGATGACATAATTTACCGCCTGATGGACCAACAAAGCTGGCTTGAGGCCAAGCGGACAGGCGTTTTTTTGGGCAGCGCAGATGACAAACGCGATGGCTTTATCCATTTTTCCACCGCCGCCACCGTGCGCGAAACGGCGCGGCGCTATTATGCGGATATACCGGATCTGATGCTGATCAGTGTTGCGGTAAAAGACGTTGAGGCAGATTTGAAATGGGAGCCTTCGCGCGGCGGTCTTTTGTTTCCACACCTTTATGCCCCCTTGGCCGTGCGTGCCGTTCAGACGGCACAATTGCTGGACCGCGATGAAAGCGGCCATGATTTTGGATCATACATTCCATGAGCCTTTATGATCTTGCCGGGGCGGTCATGCGCCGCCTGCCCGCCGAAACCGCCCATGGACTGACTATTCAGGCCTTACGAGCCGGTCTTGGCCCGGTGCAACACACCCCGGACGATCCGGTTTTGCGCACACATCTAGGGCCCCTGGAGATGACCAATCCCATTGGCCTGGCCGCCGGCTTTGACAAAAATGCCCGCGCCGGGGCCGCCATGATCCGGGCCGGCTTTGGCTGGGTGGAATGTGGCACGGTTACGCCTTTGCCACAGGCGGGCAATCCACGGCCGCGCCTCTTTCGCCTGCCCCAGGATGGGGCGGTGATCAACCGTATGGGTTTTAACAATGACGGGCTGGATCATTTTGCCCGCAATCTTGCGGCCCAAAGACGCCGCGCCCCCATGATTGGGGCCAATATTGGCGCCAATAAAACCTCCAAGGACCGTATTGGCGACTATGTTACGGGCCTGAAAACCCTGTGGGGCCTGCCGGGCTGGTTCACCATCAATATTTCATCGCCCAACACGCCAGGCCTGCGCGAGCTGCAGGGCAAGGACGCCCTGCAGGAGCTGTTGGGACGAATTATGGAGGCCCGCGCGGATCTTAGCGCAGATCAACCATCACCCCCTTTTTTCCTGAAAGTTTCGCCGGATCTGGATGATACCCAGATCAGCCAGATCAGCGAGGCGGCCCGTCATTATGCGCTGGACGGCCTGATCATCAGCAACACCACCATCAGCCGCCCGGACGGCCTGCAAAGCGCAGCACGGGGCGAGGCGGGCGGTTTGTCGGGCAAGCCATTATTTACCCGCTCTACCGAGGTGTTGCGCAGCTTCAGACACGCCACCAAAGGGCGGGTGCCGCTGATCGGGGTGGGCGGCATTGCCTCGGGCGCGGATGCCTATGCCAAGATCCGCGCCGGGGCCAGCGCCGTACAATTATACACCGCCTTGGCGCTGTACGGACCATCTCTGGTTGGCTCCATCAAGGCTGAATTAGCTGAGATATTGCGTGCCAACGGCTTTGCCAATGTCGGTGAAGCCGTCGGCCGCAATTAGGCCTGCTTTGGCGCAAGGCCGCGTTCCAGTGCCGGATATGCCACCAACAGGGTAAGCCCCCGGGCCACAAAATAAATCAGAAATGCCGTCCAGACCCCGGCATTGCCACTGGGGGCAAAAAGCGCATCAAAGATAAGATAGATCAGCAAGGAAGCCAGCGAAGAATTGCGCATGGCGGCACTGCGTGTGGCGCCGGTAAAAATGCCATCCAATTGCCAGGAACCAATCCCCAAAATGGGCACCGCGGCGCACCAGGGCAGAAACCCGATGGCGGCCTCGCGTACCGCCTGGTCGGCAATCAGTTGATTGATTACCCAGTCGCCGCCAAAAAGGGTCAGTACCGCAAACCCAAAGGCACAGGCAAAGGCGAATTCACTGGTCAGGCGCACCGCACGACGCAAATCCACAACCGAACCCCGGCCAAAGGCCCGGCCTGTTTCCGCCTCGGCAGTATAGGCAAAGGCATCCAGCACAAAGGCCCACACCATGATGAACTGTAACAACACCTGATTGGCGGCCAGCAAGACATCCCCCTGACGGGCCCCGGCATTGATAAACCAGCTAAAGCCAAAGGTCAGGAATATGGAGCGTAAAAACAGATTGAAATTCAAACCGAACAGTTTTTTCAGCGCGCCTGTGTCCAGCAATTGAGACAGCGACAGTGTAGCAATAAGGGTGGCCCGGTCCGTTTTAAAGGCCCGCAAAACCAGGAGCAAGCCCAGAAGAAACGCCAGCCATTCGGCAATGGCGGTGCCTGCGGCCACCCCGGTTGGCCCCCAGCCCAGGCGCAAGACAAACCATGCATCCAGCGCCCCATTGGTGACCGCCAGGACCGCCTGCACCATCAGTGCCAGACGGGTTTTGCCAGCCCCGATCAACCAGCCCGTAACGGCAAAGAGCCCCAGTGCCGCCGGGGCGCCCCAAAAGCGCGCCGACACATAGGCCGCCCCCTTGGCCTCGACCGTGTCGCTGCCTTGCAGAATATTGAAGGCCAGCACGCTGATCGGTGTTTTCAAGGCCAGAAAAGATAATCCCAACACCAGGCCGATCAATAATGCCCGCGCCACTGTACGCTGGCTTTCGGCCATATCCCCCGCGCCCAGAGCCTGGGCAGTAAAGCCGGTGACCCCCATGCGCAGAAAATAGGTGCTCCAGTAAAAAACCGCGAACACCATGGCCCCCAGGGCCACACCGCCAATGTCAGTGGCATCGCCGGCCAGACCAATTACCGCCGTATCGATCACCCCGACCAGCGGGATCAGCGCATTGGCGAAAATCATCGGCCAGGTCAGCGCCATTACGCGCCGGCGGGTTAAAGTCCGGGTCATTTCGCGCTAGCCCTTATATGCAGACGGTCCAGACCCCCGCATTCCTTTATTCAATAATTTTGATCACGGCTTCGATGGGACGGCCGATCGCGGCCTGATCGCCATTGACCACAATGGGCCGTTCGATCAGCTTTGGGTGCTCGCTCATGGCCACGATCAGGGCATCTTCATCACTGACCGAGGAAAGCCCTAAATCCTTATAGGCGTCTTCGCCCTTGCGCATCATATCGCGTGCCGATTGCAGGCCCAGCTTGTTGACCAAGGATAACAGCTCGTCCGTATCAGGCGGCGTTTCCAGATACAGCACCGTTTCATAGTCCAACCCGCGCTCGTCCAGCAAGGCCTTGGTGGCCCGGGATTTGGAACAACGTGGATTATGATAAAGCTTCATGGTCATGGTTTACTCCGACGGCGGGGTGGCAATGCAGGAAGGATCCTGTTCGATCATGATATAGGGTTTGGTAAAACAGCGTTTAAAACGCAAGGCCGCATCCAGATTGGGTTTGCGACCATCGCTGCCGGTGGCCTGTTTTTTCAGGCGTTCAATGGCTTGGTCCAGGGCGGCTTTATCTTTGGAAAGCCAGGCATTAAAGGCGGCCAGATAGGCGTTCCAGTCCATTTCTCCCAACTTTGCCGGGGTGTTGTCCTGTGCCAGTCGTAATTGCAACAAGGCGATCTGTTTGCGATCCGCCAGAGCAAAATTGCGCGCGGCCTGATAATGCTGGGTACGCAATTGGGGGCCATCCAGATCCCCTTCATGGTCCACCAGCCACGAGACAATGCTGGCCCCGGCATCAAAAAAGCACTTTCTGGAGGACAGGGAACGCCAGCCATCGGGACCATAATTAAACGCATCATAATCCAGGGCGGCAAAGGCGGTCATGTCACTGCCGCTGACACTACAAGTCGGGGCATCTTCCTGAGCATAGGCAGAGGAAGCCATCATCATGGTAATGCCAAGGCCAAGGCCGATTACAAATGTCTTCATGATGGTTTCTTTCCTTTACGCGAACCAGAGGATGGTTTTGCCGACAGGACAGGTAGAGAGTCAAGCAAAGCCTGTGCGTCTTGCAGGTGCAGGCGTTCGATCATTTCCCCGTTCAGGTTAATCACGCCCTTGCCAGCATTCTTTTTCAGCTTAAAGGCCCGTACAATGGCCCTGGCCCGTTTAACGGCCTCTTCGGACGGTCCAAAAATCGTGTTGGCCGGCCCGATCTGCGCCGGGTGGATCAGGGTTTTGCCATCAAAACCAAAGCGTTTTCCCTGTTTGGCTTCTTGGACAAAGCCGTCCTCGTCAGCAAAGGCATTATACACCCCATCCAGCGCTTTCAAGCCATAACCCCGCGCCGCCAGAACAATCATTGCCAGATGAGAACGCAAGGCCTCGCGGTCATTGGCCAATCCATCACAACCCAGTTCCTTGGCCAGATCATTGGTCCCCGCGATCAGGGCCCCCAACCCGGTTCCGGCGGCGCTGGCGGCAATTTCCCGGGCATTTAAAACCCCGCGCGGCGTTTCCACCATGGCCCAAAGGGCGGGCAGGGGTCGCCCCGGTACCTGAGCGGCACGGGCCATAACGGCACGCACCCGGTGCAATATGGCTGCACTTTCTACCTTGGGAATGACCAGCACATCCACCCCCGCCGGGGTCATCGCCAGCAGGTCTGCCTCGGCCCAACCGGTATTGAATGCATTGATCCGCACCGCCTTTATTGGAGGTTTCCACCCCTCCACAGACAGGGCCCGCAGGGCCGCCGTCCGGGCGTCATCCTTTTCCCCGACCGCGACGGCATCTTCCAGATCCAGAATAATTGCATCCGCCTGCAAGGCCGGGGCCTTGGCCAAGGCCTTGGTATTGGCGGCGGGGACAAACAATACGGAACGCAAAGAGTTTGGCATAATTAATCCTTGATGAGAGCGCGCGATATTTTTTTAACATCTTTGCGCAATAGTGCCCCCATGAAAACCGTACTTTTAATCTCTTCACAGGCGGCATCCAGCCGCGTTGGGGCCTCTGTTTCGACATTTGCCCTGCAACGCATGGGCGTTGAGGTCATTACCCTGCCTACCGTTCTGATGGGTCGGCACCCCGGCTGGGGGGATCCGGGGCTGGTGGAAATTGATGCCGATGGTCTGTCGCGCATGTTTCTGGCGGTGCAGGCCCAAGGCGTTCTGGATAAAATTGATGCGGTCATTACCGGTTATTTTCGCTCTTCGCGACAAATCACCGCCGCGGCGGCCATGATCGATTATGTACGCGCCGCCAAGCCCGATGTGATGGTGGTGGTCGACCCGGTGATGGGCGATGAGCCTGATGGCCTTTATGTACCCGATGCGGTGGCCGAGGCCATTAAACGCGATCTGGTGCCCCGGGCCGACATTATTACCCCTAATGCCTGGGAGCTGGCCCATATTTCTGATCGGCCGGTGTTTGACGAAGGCTCGGCAGTAGAGGCGGCGCGGGCCACAAAATGCCCCCAGGTGATTGCCAGCTCGACCCCCAGTACCGCGCTATGTGCCACCCTGGCGGTCAGCAAGGACGAGGCCTGGTGCGTCACCACCTCGTGTTACAAAAATGTGCCCCGCGGTACCGGCGATCTGTTGACCGCGCTCTTCACCGCCCACCTGCTTAATGGCAGCACCATACGGGCGGCGCTGGAGACCTCGGTTTCCTCCATTGATATGGTGCTTAGCGAAGCCCAGCGTCTGGAATCCAAGGAGTTACCCCTGGTGGCGACCCAGGAGCGTCTGGTCAGCCCCCGTACTGGGGTTTCTGCCCGTCCGCCATTACAGGCGCGGCGCCATGCCCGCTGGGTAGCTGGCATGGATGGCTGTCCCGGTGGCTGGATCGCGGTGATGCTGGACGTTACCGGCCAGCACTCACCCATTATGCGCCCCTTGCGCGGTTTTTGGGATGTCTTGCTAACGCCGGAACGGCCCGAAATTGTGGCAGTGGATATGCCCATTGGTTTTCTGGAAAAGGCGGTGCGCGGTGGCCGGGGGTGTGAACGGGCCGTGCGCGAACGCCTGGGGCCACGTAAATCCTCGGTATTTTCATCACCCAGCCGGCGGGCGCTTTATACCACTAGTTATGAAGCGGCCTGTGCCGCCAATGCCAAATCCGCCGAGCATGCCCCCAAGCTCTCCCAGCAAACCTTTGCGCTGTTTGATAAAATGCGCGAGATCGATGCACGCATCACCCCGGATCTGCAATCGCGCATCTTCGAAACCCATCCCGAGCTGTGCTTTACCCTGATCCGCGAGGGCGAGCCCTGTGAGCACGCCAAAAAAACCATTGAAGGCGAAAAAGAACGCGTCGAGGCTTTGCAGAAAATCGGCTTTGAGGCTGAATTTTTAGCTAAAGAGACGTTCACCCCCCTAAGTGCCGTGCGCAATGATTTTCTGGATGCCTGTGCCTGTGCCTGGACGGCGCAACGCATACTGTTCGGAGCCGCCGAAACCTTGCCCAAAGACCCGGCGCGCGATGCCAACGGCCTGGAAATGGCCATACGGGGGTAAATGGACCCCGGATCAAGTCCGGGGTGACACGTTTAGGGTAGATTACGAAATTCACAGGTGTCATCCCGGAAAGGCCTTTGCCTTATCCGGGATCTATTTTTTGTCACTGGGCTATGAGTCAGAACGTTTCCCGGAAGAAACTGAAAGAAAAATCAGCCATCATCCATTTTCAGGGCCGCAATGAAGGCGGTTTGGGGAATTTCAACCTTGCCGAACTGGCGCATTTTTTTCTTGCCGGCCTTTTGCTTGTCCAGCAATTTACGTTTGCGGGTGGCATCACCGCCATAACATTTGGCGGTCACATCCTTGCGCAGGGCCGCAATGGTCTCGCGGGCAATGACCCGCCCGCCAATGGCCGCCTGGATCGGGATTTTGAACATATGGCGCGGGATCAGGTCTTTTAGTTTTTCACACATAAGGCGGCCGCGCGCCTCGGCGCGGGAGCGGTGCACCAGCATGGATAGCGCATCCACCGGTTCGGCATTGACCAGGATCGACATTTTCACCAGATCTCCCTCGCGATAGCCGATCATGGAATAATCAAAACTGGCATAGCCCTTGGTCAGGGATTTCAGACGATCATAAAAATCAAACACCACCTCGTTTAGTGGCAATTCATATTCAATCATCGCCCGGCTGCCCACATAGGTCAGCGCCGTTTGCACCCCGCGCCGATCCTGACAAAGCTTCAGCACCGCGCCGACATATTCGTCCGGCGTTAAAATGGTGGCTTTTATCCAGGGCTCGGCAATGCTTTCAATGCGCACGGGGTCCGGCATATCGGCGGGGTTGTGCAGTTCCAACTGGCTGCCATCTGTCATGGCGATTTGATAAACCACGCTGGGGGCGGTGGCGATCAGGTCGAGGTTAAATTCTCGCTCGAGGCGTTCCTGAATGATTTCCAGATGCAAAAGGCCCAAAAAGCCACAGCGAAAGCCAAAGCCCAGCGCCGCCGAGGTTTCCATTTCAAAGGAAAAGCTGGCGTCATTAAGGCGCAATTTACCCACGGCGGCGCGCAGGTCTTCAAAATCGGCGGCATCGACGGGGAAAATACCGCAAAACACCACCGGCTGTACCGGGCGAAAGCCAGTCAACGCCTTAGATGTAGGGCGTTTTTCCTCGGTGATGGTATCACCAACCGCCGCATCGGCCACTTCCTTGATAGAGGCGGTAAAAAAGCCAATTTCGCCCGGCCCCAGATTTGCCACCTCTTCGGCCTTGGGGCGAAACACCCCAACCCGATCCAGCGTATAGGACGAACCATTGGACATCATCTTGATGCGCATGCCCTTTTTCGCTGTACCTTCCAGCATGCGAAAAAGAACCACCACCCCCAGATAGGTGTCATACCAGGCATCCACCAGCAGGGCCTTTAGAGGTGCCGCCGGATCGCCGGGCTTTGGGGCGGGCAATTGCGTGACAATGGCTTCCAGAACTTCCGGGATTCCCTGGCCGGTTTTGGCCGAAACCTCGATGGCATCACTGGCATCCAGCCCGATCACATCCTCGATCTGTTGGCGAATACGGTCTGGCTCGGCCGCCGGCAGATCTATCTTGTTCAGGACCGAAATAATTTCGTGGTCATGATCCAGCGCCTGATACACATTGGCCAGGGTTTGCGCCTCGACCCCCTGACTGGCATCCACCACCAGAAGGGAGCCTTCGCAGGCCGATAGCGAGCGCGAAACCTCATAAGCAAAGTCCACATGCCCCGGCGTATCCATCAGGTTCAGCACATAGTCCTGGCCGTCCTGGGCTTTATATTCAAGACGTACCGTTTGCGCCTTGATGGTAATGCCGCGTTCGCGCTCAATATCCATACTGTCGAGCACTTGCGCCTTCATTTCGCGCGCCGTGAGCCCGCCGGTTTCCTGGATCAGGCGATCGGCCAGCGTGGACTTGCCGTGGTCGATATGCGCGACAATGGCAAAATTGCGAATTTGTTTAGGGTCTATAGTCATAAACGGGGACTTAGCAGCAACACTGTCCTGCGCCAAGCGCTCTTCCCATCAGAACCAAAGTGCGCCATGGTGCAAAGGTATACGGAGACCATTATGTTTCGTAATCTGATCGCACTGGCCCTGTTTTCCGGCATCCTAAGTCTGGGGGCAGCGCACGCACAAAACGCCCAGCCCGAGGAAGATGTCACCTATAACAATGCCGAAGTCACCCACGCGGTAGCCGACTTTTTTGGCGTCACCTCAGAAGCTGCCGGCTCTGCCGTGGAAAGCATTTTCGCCGAACAGGGTCGCCCCGTCGGATATATTTACGGCGGAGAGGCCGCCGCGGCCGTAGGCGTTGGCCTGCGCTATGGCAAAGGCACCATGGTGCTCAAAGATGGCACCCGGGAAACCGTATACTGGCAAGGCCCCTCGATCGGCTTTGATCTGGGGGGTAATGGCTCAAAAGTATTCACCCTGATTTATGGCTTGCGTAATTACGAACAGATTTACCAACGCTTTCCCGGCGTGGACGGATCCGCTTATCTGATAGCCGGCATGGGCATTAATTATCAGATCGGCCATGGCATGACTCTGGTGCCCATGCGCTCTGGCGGGGGCCTGCGCCTGGGCGCCAATGTCGGCTATCTGAAATACAGCCGCAAGCGTAAACTTCTGCCGTTTTAGCTCTTTTTATCCTTGGCGGCCTTATCGGGATCAGCAATATGTTCCAGCGTGTCCACATAGCAGATGCGGTCATCCACCAGCACTTTGCTGAACTCATCAAAACTGCCTATGGGGCCGGCAATCACACCGATCTGGGTTTCGAACCTTAGCGGCGGGCAATAGCCCTTGAACGTGGCTTTGTACCAGTCATTGTGGCGAGCCTCTAAAAGCAGCGAATTATCCTCGCCCGCGCGCCAGCTATACAAACCAGTGGTCGCCACAAAGGGTATAACAACGCGGCGGCTGGATGACTTGGTGTCTTTGTCACCATCATCGGCCCCATAAGCGGCCATGCCGGTGCTAAGGATCAGGCCACCGAGCATAGCAGCCAATGCGGGTTTAAACGTCTTCATGATTATCTCCATGAATCTGCGCCCCTCAATAAAAACATAGGCGGTTCAGACATGAATTCAACCGGTGAACGCCTTGGGTGTGACACAAAAGAAGAAACAATATCAGCTTGATAGAGGCTGAATGGTCAATTCGGGCCATAATTGTTTCATGCGTGTAGCTTTTTTGACGTATGACGATGCCGAAATGCCATCCTGCCTGGGGCGCGGGCGCACCAAAAAGCCAAACACATCATCCAGCCCATAGGGAGCATGCAGCGTTAAGGTCTCTGCACCGTCTGGCTCTATGGCCACAGCATGGCAGGGGCACATATAGCGGGCAAGGGACTCCGCCGCGCTTTTTAAGGGCGCATAATCAAAGCCAAACCGGTCCTTGAACCAAAGATGTACCCGCGCCTGATTGCGCACCTCCACCTCTACACCCAAATCGGCAAAGGCGGCGGCGCATTCCTGGATCACCTTGTCCTCGGCTTCGTAAGACAGATCGGTATCATCAAAATAAACCAGATCATAATCACGAATACCGCGGGTCGGATCGTACCCCAAAAGGCCGTTCCACACACTTTGATAAAGACAACCTGAAACCAGCATGCCCTGGGGCAAAGGCAGATCGGGAATGCGTTTTATAATCTCTACATTGATCGGATTGGCGTGGGCTAATCTGATGAACTCGCGGGTTTGCTTTGCTTTTGAAGCTCTGGCATAGCGCAAATGATCTGCCGGCTCACTCACAGGCCTAGTCGGTCCCATTTTTCTGTCACCGCGACGATAACGGCCTCGTCCATTTCAATCTTGCGGCCCCATTCGCGCACGGTTTCGCCCGGCCATTTATTGGTGGCATCCAAGCCCATTTTCGAGCCAAGCCCGGAAACCGGCGAAGCAAAGTCCAGATAATCAATGGGCGTGTTTTCCACGGTGACGCAATCGCGCGCCGGATCCATGCGGGTGGAGATGGCCCACATCACGTCTTTCCAGTCCCGAGCATTGATGTCGTCATCAACAATGATCAGCCATTTGGTATAGGTGAATTGGCGTAAATATGACCACGCCCCCATCATCACCCGCTTGGCATGGCCCGCATAGGCCTTTTTCATGGAGATCACCGCAATGCGATAGGAGCACGCCTCGGGTGGCAGCCAAAAATCAATAATTTCGGGAAATTGCTGTTGCAGCAGCGGGATAAACACCTCGTTCAATGCCTCGCCCAAAACACTGGGCTCGTCCGGCGGACGGCCGGTATAGGTTGAAAGATACATTGGATCTTCGCGCATGGTGATGGCGCTGATCTCAAAGACCGGAAACTCTTCGACCGAGTTATAATAGCCGGTATGGTCGCCATACGGGCCCTCAAGTGCGGTCTCGTCAGGCAAAACATGGCCCTCGATAACGATTTCGGCCTCGGCGGGCACATGCAGATCAATGGTTTTGCACTTTACCAGTTCGGCCTTTTTACCGCGCAACAGACCAGCAAACTGATACTCGGACAAGGTATCGGGCACCGGGGTTACGGCTGCCAAAATGGTGCCGGGGTCGGCACCGATGACCGCGGCCAGTGGCATGGGCTTGCCGGGATTGGCCGCTTTAAAGCGTGCAAATTGCTGCGCCCCGCCGCGATGGGCCAACCAGCGCATAATCGTTTTATGGGGCCCCAGTTTTTGCATGCGATAAATACCAAGATTGGTATTGTCCTCGGCGGCCTTGCCCGGCCCTTTGGTCACCACCAGCGGCCAGGTAATCAGGGGCGCCGGCTCGCCCGGCCAACAGGTCTGGATCGGCAGGCGGTCCAGCGAGGCGTCCTTGCCTTTTAATACCACTTCCTGACAGGGGGCCTTGCGCACAATTTTTGGCCGCATGGCCATTACCGTCTTGATAAGAGGGGCCAGTTTAAGGGCCTCGCCAACACCGCGCGGCGGCTCTGGCTGTCGCATAAAGGCCAGCAATTCGCCCACTTCGCGCAGATCGGCGGCGGTGCGACGCTCTTTATTGCCCATAGTGACGCCGCGAGCCACACGTTCAACCGTGCCAAAAAGATTGATCAGCACCGGCATATCGGCCGCGGCGCCCGTCTCGGTCTGTACGTTCTCGAACAGCACCGCCGGGCCACCTTTGCGGATCAGCCGACAACCAATTTCAGTAAGTTCCAAATCGGTGGAAACCGGCTCGGTCACGCGTTGATACAGCCCGTCCGGCTCTAGGGAGGCCAGATAATCTCTTAAGGAAGAATAGGTCATAGCCCTTGCTAGCGCGTGCCTTTCGCCCTGTCACGCCTTTGCGTCACTTTCGCCTAGGCTTTGGTCCAGATTGCCAGTTCATTGCCTGATGGATCAATAAAACCAAACCGGCTGCCACCGGGAAAGCTGATCCGTTCCAGCACTTCGCCGCCGGCTTCCCGTACCGCCTTTTCACTGCGGTCCAGATCATCAGAATATAGGATCACCATCGCTCCGCCACAGGGTGGACGGTTCAAGGTGGGGGCAAAGCCTCCCTCCAGGCCGGCGCCAGAAAAAGCCACATAGTCGCTGCCATAATCTTCAAACGTCCAGCCAAAGGCCGCCCCATAAAATGCCTTCATGGTTTCCAGGTCCATGGCCGGCAATTCGATATAATCGATATGGTTATGGGTACTCATGGTCAGCCCTCTTCATGATCAGCATTTTGAAAAGTCGGGCGCCCGCTTTTCAAAAAATGCGGTGGCGGCCTCCTTGCATTCGGCACTTTGCAAGCGTTCGCCAAAGAGCGCGCTTTCGCGGGCCATGCGCTCGCCCGGGGTTTCTGCCTCGCGTTTCAGCAATTCCTTGATCAGCAACAGCGCCGCCGGTGGCTTGGCCGCCAGTATTTGTGCGCGCTTCATTGCCTCATCCATCAGGGCATCGGCGGCAAACACCTCATTGACCAATCCCATGGAAAGAGCCGCCTCGGCGTCGTGAAAATCCCCGAACATCAGCATTTCAGCAGCCTTTTTGGTGCCCACGGCCCGGGGCAATAGCAAGGATGATCCGGCCTCGGGCATCAGGCCCAGATTGATAAACGGCACCGAAAAACGTGCCGTATCGGCGGCATAGATCATATCACAGTGCAGCAACATGGTGGTGCCAATGCCGATAGCCAGACCGTTAACCGCGGCAAGCAAAGGTTTTTTGGCCGTCAGAATGGCATTCAGAAATCGCTCGACCGGCAGGTCCGCATCGCCCATGCGCGCCTTGGGGTTTAAAAAGGCCGCCATGTCATTTCCGGCAGTAAATACATCATCGCTGCCGGTGATCATCACCACCCGCAAGGCGGCGTCATCCTGGGCATCATAAATGGCATCCGCCATGGCCGCATACATATCTTCGGTAATGGCATTTTTCTTTTCTGCCCGGTTCATGGTGATCAGGCGCACGCCATTCGTATCCGCAACGATGATGTTTTCAGTGCTCAATTTTTTCTCCCCCCATAGGGTTTATAGTAAAGGTACATTAGCGGTCCGCGCCAAAAAGCGATACACCACGTCCATTTCTTCTGGCGTAAACCCGTTTTCAATCTGGGCATTAAAATCCCGCAGGGCGTGTTTGACGGCCTCATGACTGGCCCGGCCCTTTTCGGTCAGATGCGCGCGCATGGCGCGGCCATCTTCGGGACAGGGCTTGCGCTCAAGAAGACCGGCCTTTTCCATGCGTGTGGCCAGACCGGTTATGGCCGAATTGTTCAGGTCCAGCCCTTCGGCCAGATCCGACAGCAGACAACCATCATGGCGGCTAAGATAAAACAGCGCCGCCCCTTGGGCCACGGTGATATTTGCGTTGTGTAATAATTCACGATTGGCGCGTTTGAACAAACGATTGCGCGCACGATCAAGCAGCAAAAACAAACGTCGGTCTATGGGTCTTGCGATGGCCATGATTCGCACATTGTCACAGATATTACATATGTGCAATATTGCACCATTACTTTTTTCGCTCTAGGCTATGGTCATGATCGATTTCCCTACGCCGACACGAATCCAAACCAATGGCATCACCTTAAGCGTTCACCAGGCCGGCCCCAAAGATGGGCTGCCGGTTTTGCTGTTACATGGCTGGCCGGAACTGGCACGCAGCTGGTTAAACCAGATCGGCCCGCTGGCAAAAGCCGGGTTTCGGGTCATTGCGCCAGACATGCGCGGCTTTGGCGCCTCGGATGCCCCCAAGGATCCATCCCTTTATGGTATTGATACCCTGCTGGCCGATATGACCGGTCTGTTGGATGCATTGGGTATCAAGAAGGCCGTCTGGGTGGGGCATGACTGGGGCGGCTTGATCATCTGGCCGGCGGCCTTGCTGGTACCAGACCATGTGGCCGGTGTCATAGGCGTTAATACGCCGCATTTACCCCGCCCGCCGGTCTGCCCCATGGAAATGTTACGCCAGCGCTATGGTGATGATCATTATTTTGTTCGCTTTCAGGAATTGGGTGCGCCCGAAGCCGCCCTGGAGGGCCGTGAAGAAGATTTTTTCAAATTCGTTTTTGCCCGTCCGCCCAAACATATTCCCAAAACTCTGCCGCCCAGCGCCACCCATTTGCTGAACCGGTTTGCTGATTTTACGGATCGGGCCGAGCGCAATATTGTCGTACCGGCGGCAGAGCGTACCCATTATGCCCGGGCCTATGCAAAATCAGGTTTTCATGGCGGGGTGAACTATTATCGCAATGTCACCGCCAATTGGGAGCGCATGGAAGGCGTGGACATGACCGTGCACCAGCCATCTTTGATGATCGGCGCCGAGCTGGACCCGTTTTTACCACCGGTCTTTATGGACGGCATGGAAGAGCGAGTGCCGGATCTGCAAAAACATGTGATCAGGGATTGCGGCCATTGGACTCAATGGGAAAAACCAGAAGAACTAAGCGCGCTGATGGTAGACTGGCTATTAAAGCACGAGAAGAATTTACGAAGCCAGTAATGTCTGGCGCCGTAACAAGCCAGCTCAGGTTGTGTGTGCAATGAATGAAAGAAATACCGTTATCTGGAGCGGGCGATGAGATTCGAACTCACGACCTAAACCTTGGCAAGGTTTCGCTCTACCCCTGAGCTACGCCCGCATCCAATAAGGCAATCCATTCAGCAGCGCTGAACAGGCGGGCGTTATTGCGTAATCGCGCCATGAATGCAAGAGAGTATTCAGGGTTATTCTCAGTGGGGACAAAAGATGACAGCGACAAGGGCCGAACTTTTTGCTTTTTTGGACGATCTTGGCATTGCGCACACCACCATGGAACACCGCCCCGTCTTTACTGTGGAGGAGGGAGCGGACATCAAGGCAAAGCTGCCGGGTGGGCATTCTAAAAACCTGTTTCTCAAAGACAAGAAAGGCGCATTGACCCTGATCAGCGCCCTTGGCAGCACGCAAATACGCCTTAACCATCTGCATAAAACCCTGGGTGGGGCACGGCTTTCCTTTGGCCGGGCCGATCTGATGGAGCGCACGCTTGGGGTTACCCCCGGCTCGGTTACCGCTTTTGCCCTGATCAATGATCAGCCGCCACAGGTGCGCTTTGTGCTGGATGCTGCCTTGCTAGCCCATGATCTGGTGAATTTTCACCCGCTAAAAAACGATGCGACCACCACTATTACCAGCCAGGATCTGTTGCGCTTTGCCAAAGCCACAGGCCATGAGCCAGAAATAATTGACTTTTCCCAGATATAGCAAGAACAGAGCCTTTAGAATCAATACCTTATTATTGGCTTTATTATTATTTTGTTCAGGTTCAACCGCCATATATTATGTATAACTAAAATCCGCCTTGCGTGTATTATAATAATATAGCGTGTTACGATTGTAAATTTATAATTATTTTATTTTAAAAGTAATTATTTGTTTACGGATAGGGCGATATTGCCTGTGCAGTTATAAATGTATTGGCACAGGGGGCTTGGCCCATGCTCTTTTCCAGATCAACAAATGACACGAGCGCACAAATTGATGCGATCAACAAATCTCAGGCGGTCATTGAGTTTGAAATGGATGGCACCATCCTGAATGCCAATCAGAACTTCCTTACCGCCCTTGGTTATGAGCTGCCCGAGATTAAGGGGAAAAACCACAGCATGTTTGTGGATGGAAATTATCGAAACTCTCCTGAATATAAGGCTTTTTGGGAAGCTTTACGCCGGGGAGAGTATCAGGCCGCGGAATATAAACGCATCGGTAAAGAGGGCCGGGAAGTCTGGATACAGGCATCCTATAATCCTATTCTCAACCGCCATGGCGAGCCCGTCAAAGTGATCAAGTTTGCCACCGACATAACTGAACAAAAAGTCCGCAATATGGACTATCGGGGAAAAATAGAGGCAATCAATAAATCACAGGCGGTGATTGAATTTGATCTGGATGGTACAGTTCTGGAGGCCAATGAAAACTTTCTGAACACTCTTGGCTATCGACTGGAAGAGATCAAAGGACAACACCACAGTATGTTTGTGGAGCCGGCAGAGCAAAATTCCAGCAAGTACAAAGCCTTTTGGGAAGCTCTCAGACGCGGAGAATATCAGGCCGCCGAGTACAAACGCATTGGTAAAGGCGGCAAAGCGGTCTGGATTCAGGCCTCGTACAACCCGATCATTAATGATGACGGGGTCGCGGTTAAGGTGGTTAAATTTGCCACCGATATCAGTGCGCAGGTCGAAGAACGGATGCGGCGCACGGAAATTCAAAAAAACATTGACCACGACCTGGAAGAAATCACCAATGCTGTGGCCAACACCAAAAACCAGGCAACCCATGTTTCCGGAGCCGCGGATGAGACATCCTCAAACGTTCAATCCCTAGCGGCCGGAATTGAAGAGCTGGTGGCCTCGGTCGGTGAGATCAACCGCCAGGTTTCTTCCGCGCTGGATGTATCTACCGAAGCGGTAGACCAGGCGCAAAGTACCAATGGCGTTGTTTCAGGTCTGGCGGATTCGGCACAAAACATTGGCGAAGTGGTTGGCATGATTTCCGACATTGCCGAACAGACCAATTTGCTGGCCCTGAATGCCACCATCGAATCGGCCCGCGCCGGCGATGCCGGCAAAGGCTTTGCCGTTGTGGCCTCGGAGGTAAAATCCCTGGCCAGCCAGACCGCCAAAGCCACCGAAGAAATCAGCAAACAAATCAATGACATGCAGACAACGACCCAGGATGCCGTCAAGGCCATTGAGGGGATTTCCAAAACCATTGGCGACATAAATGAATTTTCCGCCGCCATTTCGGCCGCCATGGAGGAACAGACCGCCGTCACCGGGGAAATGTCATCAAACATGCAAACCGCCGCCAGCGGTGTGGACAATATCACCCAGGGCATTAGCGAAATTGCCGGGGCCACCGAACAAGTGGATGCCGCCACGCAAAAGGTGCGCCAGGCCTCTGCCGCCCTTGCCTGATCACAGCGCCACCCTTTAGCTCCAAAAGCGTTTGTAAAAAGCCTGCGCCATAATGTCTAACAGGCCTTGCGCGGCGCGATCCGACAGCCCATCTTTTGCCCGTGATCACAGGAGCAGATTAATGAGCTTGTTTGGAAACGGCGGTGCCTCATCAGAAACCGCAAATGGTGGCGACCTGATCAAGGACAGCACCGATGCCGATTTTGTTGCGGATGTGGTGGAAACCTCGAAAACCACACCGGTCATCGTCGATTTCTGGGCCCCCTGGTGCGGCCCCTGCCGCCAGCTTGGTCCCACCATCGAGCGCGTGGTCAAGGATGCCAAAGGCGCGGTCAAGCTGGTCAAGATCAATATTGACGAAAACCCCGCCATTGCCGGACAATTACGGGTGCAATCCATTCCCGCGGTTTTTGCCTTCAAGGATGGTCAACCAGTGGATGGCTTTATGGGGGCGCAGCCGGAAAGCCAGATCAAGGCCTTTGTGGACCGCCTTAGCGGGGAAACCGACGCTGGCAAGGAGGCCGACGCCATGGTGGCCCGTGGCAAGGATGCACTGAACATAGGTGATACCGGCGGCGCGGCACAGGATTTTGCCGGGGCCTTGCAGATTGACCCACAAAATATTGGCGCCCTGGCCGGCATGGCCCGCTGTTATCTGCTGAATGATGATGTTGAAGGCGCAGAAGGCCTGTTAGCCGGTCTGGATGACAAGGCCAAAAATGATGCCGATGTAAAAAGCGTGCTGGCCGCCATTGCGCTGGCCAAAAAGGGCGAGGAAAACAAGGCTGATAATGCCGCCCTGGAAGAAAAGGTAAAAAACAACCCAGATGATCTGGAGGCCCGCTATGCCCTGGCCGAGGCCTTGAGTGCCGCCGGAGATATGGAAGGAGCCGCCAAACACCTTTTTTACAGCATTGAACGGGACAAGGACTGGAACGACAGCGCCGCCCGCAAATTGCTGCTGACCCTGTTTGAGGCCTCCGGAGCAACATCAAAATTTGCCATTAAGGGCCGTAAACGGCTATCTACCCTATTGTTTAGTTAGGCCGAAAATATGAGCAAAAAACAAGATCAACGCGAACCAGATCCCAAAATGCTGGAACTGCTGGTTTGCCCCCTTACCCATGGCCCATTGGTCTATGATCGGGAAAAAAGTGAGCTGATTTCCAAAAAGGCCAAACTGGCCTATCCCATTCGCGAAGGGGTGCCGATCATGCTTGCCGAAGAAGCCAGAAAAATCGGCTAGGCCTTACCCCGGAACAAACCTCCTGGACATCGAAAGAACGACCCTCACCGAAATGAAGGCGCGCCATACTTTTTTCGTGAAACCATTACAAAAGCCCGTTATAGTCCCGCCATCCTGAAGTAGAGTACCGTTTGTTGCGTAGGGGATTGTTATGAGTAAGAACACAAAACAACCAGGGTTTCTGGCGGCCTTTTTTGGCTTTCGAAGAATGGTGTCGCCGGCCTTTATCACACTTTTTTATTATCTTGGCCTGATCGGCATTCTGGCAGGTACGGCATATGCCCTCATGGGGTCTGGCCCGGTTTATGACCAGCTTGTGCAATCCGGCCTTGGCGCCGCAGGCAGTGCCGGCCTTTATGCAGGTGCGGCGGTTTTTGCCCTTATATCCATTTTGCTCTTACGGTTTTTTTGTGAATTGCTGATTGCGCTATTTACCATTTCCAATCGGCTGAGCGATGTTTTAGCCATTCTAGATACCCCCAAAGTCGCTGAACCGATGGCCGCCACACCACCCACGGTAACTCCTGAAGCAGAAGTGCAAACGGCGCCAGAACCGCAACCGCAAGAGCCGGAAGCCAGCCCGGCAACAGAGAGCCAGGCCGATCGCGACACTGAAGAAGAAGCGGTGGCAGAAACTGAAAAGGAGGCCAAATCCAGCCCCGCACCTGAACCCGAAGCCAAAAATGCTGACGGTGACCAGGACCATAAAGAAACAGAGCCTAAAGCCCAAAAGGCCGATAGCCCACCTAACGACCAAGAGTAATTCCCGGCGCTATACCTGAACAACATTATGGGGCTCTTTCGCAAATACAGTAACCATATATTACCATTAGAGCCGTAAGGTGCCTCGACGATCAGCCCGTCGGAGGAACCGGTGTCTTTTTGGAACAAGCTTTCCCTTTCTGCGAAAATTATGCTGGCCACCGGGTTTGCCATGTTGGTCCTGCTGGTCCCGCTTGCCAGTTGGGACATTCTCTCCGAAGGCGAAGAAATAAACGAAAAGGCAGAAGAACAGGCCGTTGCAACACTGGATATGCTGGAGGCCGTACACACCAATGCCATGCTGAACCGGCAAAAAAGGAGTGACAACGACCCCGCCATTCAAACCTTAAACGGCACGCTGGATTTATATTCCACGCACGAAAATGACGTGAAGGTCTGGCTGGTCATGAGCGATAAGGTAGTCGCATATCAAAAAGCCTCCGGCCATAAAGAGATAGAGGCGCCCCGCGATGCCGTCGATGAAGCCGCCCTGAAAGAGGGTGTCAGACAAACCCGCCACAGCAAAACGGATAAAACCGTGCGAGTGACGCGCCCGGTGATCCTAGGTCAGGGCAATGCCGCCCATGAGCGTTGTGTTGAATGCCATAGCGCCCTTATGGGCATACAGGATGGCGAAGTGATCGGGGCCTATAGTGCCTTTGTGGACATTGCCGGTCCCCTTGCTGCCTGGAAGGAGAAAGCCCTTATCCAGGCTTCCGTTGGAATCTTTTTTGTCCTCTCCACACTGGCACTGATACAGGCATTATTGTTCAAGAATGTTATCCAGCCCATCTCTGAAATGGCGCATGCCACCATGGACATTGTCAAAGGGCGGCGCCACTCATCCTTGAAGGTGTACAACCGTCAGGATGTCATTGGGAAATTGTCCAAGACTTTACAAATTTTCCAAAATACCATGTCGGAAAACCAGAAACTGGCCGTGCAAAGCGCCCGGGCGCAGGAGCTTAAAAAAGCAAATGCACAACTGGAAGAGCATGTTCAGGAACGTACAAAACAGCTGGACAAGGCCTTGCGTGAAGCAGAAGAGGCCAATCAGGCCAAATCTGATTTTCTGGCCACCATGAGTCACGAACTGCGCACCCCCATGAATGGGGTGATCGGCATGGCCGAAGCGGTTCTGGAAGCCGATTTGCCACCAGAACAACGCGAAAAAATCGACGTTATCAATTTTTCTGCAAAATCCCTGATGGTGATTCTGAACGATATTCTGGATTTCTCAAAAATCGAAGCCGGGGAAATGACAGTATCCAGTGCACCATTCCACCTTAAGGGCCTGGTTGAAAACACCCTGAATATGTGGCGCAATGCAGCAGAAGAAAAGGGCCTGAACCTGATTTCTGAGATCAAAGGCGATCTGGATACCGAAATAGTGGGGGATGAGGCCCGCATCACCCAGGTGCTGGGCAACCTTCTTTCCAATGCGATCAAATTTACACCGACGGGCCATGTAAAACTGATCGTTACGGCCAAGAAGTCCTCTAAAACAACGTCATTTGTTTTTCGGATAGAAGATACCGGTCCAGGCATTAAAAGCTTTATGGTGGGTCATATTTTCAAAACCTTTACCCAGGGCGATCAATCCATGGTTCGCCATCATGGGGGGACGGGTATAGGACTGCCGATCAGTCACAAACTGGCAGGCCTGATGGGCGGGTCCTTGAAATATGACAGCGGCTATGAAGACGGAGCCTGTTTTCTGTTTTCGTTAGAACTGGAAAATGCCAAACCCTCGGCCTCTGAAAACACCGCGGCACCCAAGACAAAGAAAAGCAAAAAACCGGCGCGACGCCTGAACGTACTGGCCGTTGAAGACAGCGCCATTAATCGAAAGGTTCTGCAGGCCATTTTGGCTAAAATGCCGGTGGATCTGACCTTTGCCCATGACGGAGTGGAAGCCGTTGAGGCCGCCGCCGCACAGGTCTTTGATGTGATTTTGATGGATATTCAGATGCCTAATATGGACGGTGTCGACGCCACCCGGGCCATCCGGGCCTCTGATGGCCCCAATACCGCCACCACCATCATTGCGGTTACGGCCAATGCCATGGCGACGGATCGCGAGCGTTATATGAAGGCGGGCATGGATGATTTCATTCCCAAACCCATTGATGTACCGCAATTGGTCGGTGCCTTGCGCAAAGCCGCCAAAGGGGCCAAGCCAAAAGAGACTCGGCCCCAACAGCAACGAAATGCATCATAGGCTTGAGCCAAGAAGGGCTTCCAGGGTCTTTCCATTAAAGACCAAAGACCCGTCTTCCACGCTGATCTTGACCGTATCGCCGTCTTTGATCACGCCTTCCAGAATGAGCTTGGCTAGCGGATCTTGCAGCTGTTTCTGGATGACCCGTTTCAGGGGTCGCGCCCCATAGACCGGATCATAGCCCTGATTGCCAATCCAGGTACGGGCGGCATCATCCAGTTCCAGGTTGATATGACGATCAGACAAGAGCGCCAGCAGGCGTTTCATCTGAATATCAACAATGCTGGCCATGTGCTCCGGTTTCAGGCGGTGGAAGAGAATGATCTCGTCCACACGGTTCAGGAACTCTGGCCGGAAATGTGCCCGCACCACATTCATCACCGCTTCGTGGCTTTCTTCGGAGGATTCCGCCGAGGCCGCCGCAAGGTGTTCTGAGCCCAGATTAGACGTCATGATGATCAGGGCATGGCGAAAGTCGACCGTGCGACCCTGACCATCGGTCAGACGACCATCATCCAGCACCTGCAATAGCACATTGAACACATCCGGGTGCGCCTTTTCGATCTCATCGAGCAGGATCACCTGATAAGGCCGCCTCCGAACCGCCTCGGTCAGAGCGCCCCCTTCTTCATAGCCAACATAGCCCGGCGGGGCGCCAATCATGCGGCTAACCGAATGTTTTTCCATATATTCAGACATATCAAGCCGGGTGATGGCGTGCTCATCATCAAACAGAAATTCGGCCAGAGCCTTGGTCAGTTCGGTTTTACCAACCCCCGTCGGCCCCAAAAACATGAAGGAGCCAATGGGTTTGGAGGGATCAGACAGCCCCGCACGGGCACGGCGCACCGCATCGGAGACCGCCCGCAAGGCGTCGTCCTGTCCCACCACGCGAGCGCGCAGTTTGTCTTCCATGTGCAAGAGCTTTTCGCGTTCGCCCTGCAGCATTTTATCCACAGGGATACCGGTCCAGCGCGAGACAATGGCGGCCACCTGTTCGGCGTCCACCACCTCCATGCTGGATTCGCTTTCGCTTTGTTCCTGTTCTTTGGCCAAGGCTTCTTCCAGTTGCGGAATGCGGCCATATTTGATTTCCGAGGCCCGTGCCCAGTCGCCTGCCCGTTCGGCCTCGGCTAGTTCGTTGCGCAAAATCTCCAGCGCTTCCTTAGCTTTGGTGGCTTCGGACAGGCGTTCTTTTTCCGCCCGCCAGGCACCGCTCAGCTCGGCCGACTGGGCTTCCAGTTCGGCGATTTCCGCTTCCAGTTTTTGCAAACGCTCTTTGGAGGCTTCATCCTTTTCCTTGCGCAAGGCCTCGGCCTCGATGTGGGCCTGCATCAGGCGACGATCCACCTCGTCCAGCGCTTCGGGCTTTGAATCAATCTGCATACGCAGGCGCGACGCCGCCTCGTCCATCAGATCAATGGCCTTGTCTGGCAAAAACCGGTCGGTGATATAGCGCGTGGACAATGTCACCGCCGCAATGATGGCGCTGTCGGCAATGCGCACCCCGTGGTGCACTTCATATTTTTCCTTCAGGCCGCGCAAAATGGAGATGGTATCCTCTTCGCTGGGCTCATCCACCATGACCGGTTGAAAGCGCCGGGCCAGCGCCGCATCTTTTTCCACATGCTTGCGATATTCATCCAGCGTGGTGGCCCCGATGGCGTGCAGTTCACCGCGCGCCAAAGCGGGTTTGAGCAAATTGGAGGCATCCATGGCCCCATCGGATTTGCCCGCGCCCACCAGAGTGTGCATTTCATCAATAAAGAGAATGATTTCACCCTCGGCGGCCTGGACCTCATTGATCACCGCTTTGAGGCGTTCCTCAAATTCACCGCGATATTTCGCGCCGGCGATCAGCGCGCCCATGTCCAACGACAAAAGCTTTTTGTTTTTAAGACCTTCGGGCACATCCCCATTAACGATACGCAGCGCCAACCCTTCGGCAATGGCAGTTTTACCCACACCAGGCTCACCAATCAGCACCGGATTGTTTTTGGTGCGCCGGGAGAGAACCTGAATGGTTCTGCGAATTTCATCATCACGCCCGATAATCGGGTCCAGCTTGCCGTCACGGGCGGCCTCGGTCAGATCCCGGGTATATTTTTTCAGGGCGTCATAAGATTCCTCAGCAGATGCGCTGTCGGCGGTGCGCCCTTTGCGAATATCATTGATCGCGGCGTTCAGTTTTTGTGCCGTCAAACCAGAGCGTTTCAGAATATCTGCCGTTTTGACATCCTTGGTCAGGCACAGGGCCAGCAAGATGCGTTCAACCGTGACAAAGCTGTCTCCGGCCTTTTGGGCAACCTCTTCGGCGGCCTGTAAGACCTTGGCCGTTTCCGCGGTCATGTAAATCTTACCGTCACCGCCCTCGATTTTAGGCAGCTTGTCCAGGGCTTCGGTCACTTCCTGCAAGGCCAGCTCGGGCTGTGCCCCCGCGGCCCGCATCAAATTGGCAACCATGCCTTCGCGGTCATCCAGCAGCGCTTTTAGTACGTGCTCTGGCGTAAATTGTTGGTGTCCAGCCGCCAGCGCCAGGGTCTGCGCGGCCTGTATCATGCCTTTGGCACGATCGGAAAATTTTTCTATGTCCATAATAATCCCCTGTCCTTTCAGCGAGATGGGGGCCGCCTTGCCCGTTATGGCGCAAGGAACCCGCCTTTGCCTTACACATAGTGTTGCTTTTTTGCCGCACAAGGGGGCGAACAAAAGATCCTTCGGTCAGGTTGTCGCAGGGGTTGGTTGCATTAGCGTTTATGCCATACCGAGGTAGTAAGGGCCTCCCTTTACCAGAGAGAGGTGAACGGGCACGCTTGTTATCTCGGAGAAATTTTACCTTATTAATGCTGCTCGCCTTGCGAGTAGCACTTGGGTTTTGATAATCTGGTTGTTCGGGTTGGCCGTTTAGGCCATGAGCAAGACCACGTTCTATTTTGTACTGGCAAGTATTACCCTTACCAATGTGATCCGGAGCCCGTTTCGCAAAAAACTAAATGCAAAGAAAATATCATGACCTCCATTTTTTTCCGCGTTTTAACGACCCTTGCCATTATCGTATTTGTCGCCTCGTGCGGCCCATCCACACCGGATAAGCCCGCCGGGGCACCGATCACCGTTTATGTTGCCAAAACCATTATCACCATGGAACCAGACCAGCCCAAGGCACAATGGGTGGCCGTGGCAGATGGTAAAATTGTGGCGTTGGGAGATGGGGCCCCGCCTAAAACCCTAGATAATCGTCACACTCAGATAGAGAAACGTTTTGCGGACAAGGTTTTAATGCCGGGGTTTATTGATCCGCATTTACACCCGATGATCGCGGCGGTTTTGCTGCCCACCCATTTTATTACCCCTGAGGATTGGAACCTGCCCCGCGGGTTTGAGGCCGGGGTAAAAACCCGCCAAGCTTATCTGGACAAGCTGAAAAAAGAGCTGGCCGCCGCACCCCCGGATCAGCCCTTTATCACCTGGGGCTGGCATGAATTATGGCACGGCCCCATCAGCCGCGCCGATCTGGACGCGCTGGATAATGCCAGGCCAGTATTTATCTGGCAGCGCTCTTTTCATGAAATTGTGACCAACACAAAAGGTATGGAATATCTGGGCGTTGGACAAAGGGCAAGTTTTGAGGCCCTGATTGACCAACCGGGGATTGACCCGGCGCATGCCGATTTTGAACAGGGGTATTTTTCCGAAACTGCGCTGGCCGCGGCCTTTCGCCGCCTGGCCCCGGCGGTAATGGCGCCCAAATGGCTGGGTCTGGGTCTGGGGGAAATGAATGCCTTGTTGCTGCAAAACGGCGTTACCACCGTTTCGGACATGGCCACTGGCATTTTTGGCTCCTTTCCCATGGAGGCTAGCCTAATCCAAAAAACCTATGCCGGTTCAGACATTCCTTTACGGGTCATGCTGATGCCTTATGCAAGCGAGGTGAGCCAGCGGGCAGGCTCGTTGAGCGCCGCCCCGGCCTTGATCAATAAGGACGAAGCGGCTTATCAGAGCAGCCGCATATTTATGAATAACCGCGTTAAATTGCTGGCCGATGGTGCATTTTTTGTGCCGGCGATGAAGCTGAAGACCCCCGCTTATCTGGATGGTCGCAAAGGCAAATGGATTACCAAGCCGGATCTATTGCGCCAACAGGCACAAACCTTTTGGGATGCAGGGTTTAACCTGCACATACATGTAAATGGCGATGGCGGGCTGGATGTGGTGCTGGACGCCCTCGCCGCCTTGCCGCGCGATGGCGAACATGCGGATCAGCGCATCGTCCTTGAGCATTTGGGCGTTTCCCGACAGGACCAGATCGCCCGTATCGCCGATCTTGGCCTGATGGTATCGGCCCAGCCCAATTATCTTTATGTTCTCAGCGGCAAATATGCTGGCAAATTGCTGGAAAAGGATCAGGCAGAACACATGGTGCGGCTGGGCGAGATAGAGCGCGCCGGCGTGCCTATGGCGCTGCATTCCGATATGACCATGGCCCCGGCAGACCCGCTTTTCCTGGCCTGGATTGCAGTCAATCGTATTAATATGGATGGGCAGGTTATGGCCCCGGAAGAGCGCATTTCTGTGGATACCGCCATGCGCGCCATTACCATTGAGGCGGCGCGAATGATTGGTCTGGAGGATCATATAGGCTCGCTGGCCCAAGGCAAAACCGCCGATTTTGCCGTGCTGGATGAAAACCCCTATACCGTAGAGCCCATGCGCTTAAGGGACATTCATGTAGATGGCGTGGTTTTTGAGGGAAAATGGTATAACGCCCCAAAACAGGCGGGGCCAGCACCCTGACCCCGCCCTTTGAACGGCTCACTATAACTAACCGGCTTTAGTACCTGTATGCGTCCGATTTGAACGGTCCATTGACCGGCACGCCAATATAGTCGGCCTGATCAGGTCTTAATTCCGTCAGATCTGCATTCAGTTTGGCCAGGTGCAAACGCGCCACCTTTTCGTCCAGGTGCTTGGGCAAGGTATAGACCTTGTTTTCATATTTGCTGCCGTTTTTCCACAGCTCGATCTGGGCCAGGGTCTGGTTGGTAAAGCTGGCAGACATGACAAAGCTGGGATGGCCCGTGGCATTGCCCAGATTGACCAGGCGACCTTCGGATAACAGGATCATGCGATTGCCAGATGGCAGATCAATCATATCCACCTGAGGCTTAATATTGGTCCATTTATAGTTTTTCATATCAGCCACAGCAATTTCGTTATCGAAATGGCCAATATTACAGACAATCGCCATGTCCTTGAGCGCCCGCATGTGATCGGCGGTGACAATATCTTTATTGCCTGTGGTGGTGACAATGATATCGACATTGGAAACCACATCATCCAGACGACGCACTTCGAAACCATCCATAGCAGCCTGCAAGGCGCAAATGGGATCAATTTCGGTAACGATCACCCGGGCACCTGCCCCGGCCAGACTTTGGGCCGAGCCCTTGCCCACATCACCATAACCACAAACCACGGCAACTTTGCCGGCCATCATCACGTCGGTGCCACGGCGAATCGCGTCCACCAGGCTTTCCCGGCACCCGTATTTGTTATCAAACTTGGATTTGGTAACGCTGTCATTGACGTTAATGGCGGGAATTTTCAATGTGCCGGCCTTGGCCATTTCATAAAGACGGTGCACGCCGGTAGTGGTCTCCTCGGATACGCCAACAACATCATCCAGCAATTCGGGGTATTTTTCATGCATGAGCAAGGTCAGGTCGCCGCCATCATCCAACAAGATATTCGGCGTCCAGCCGTCAGGGCCCTTGATGGTTTGTTCAATGCACCATTCATATTCCTCTTCGGTCTCCCCTTTCCAGGCAAAGACCGGTACGCCAGTGGCGGCAATGGCGGCGGCGGCCTGGTCCTGGGTTGAGAAAATATTGCATGATGACCAGCGCACTTCGGCGCCCAGCGCCGTCAGGGTTTCGATCAGCACCGCCGTTTGAATGGTCATGTGCAAACAGCCGGTAATGCGCGCGCCCTTCAAGGGCTGTTCCTCGGCAAATTCCTCACGGGTCGACATAAGGCCCGGCATTTCTATTTCGGCAATGTCGATTTCCTTGCGGCCCCAATCGGCCAGACTGATATCTTTGACTTTATAATCGTTTTGCGCAGTCATTGGTTTTGCGTCCTAATTCTTTCGGCATAAAAGCAATTGCGGTCAGGAAAGCCGTCATCCTGGCACGCGGGCAGGGACATGGAATTGCCCGGTTGTGTGCTGCCTATATCAACGGCAACAGGCCCTGACAAGATGATATAAAGATATCTTTATATCGTTAACACACCCTGGAGTGGGGCCAGCGCGACGACCCTGGTGTTTTTTTACAAATATAAATGGGGTTTAGGGCGGATCTAATCTCTCAACAGATTCCCCTCTAAGGAGACCTTCGTTTTATAAACGCGTTCAACGCTGTATATCTTTTCCTTGGAGATATGATGAGCGGGCTATCACAACATCTAAGCAAACAAAAATATGGTCGCCGCAAAGTACACTATGCTTTGCGCGATGGGGTTGTGGCGGTGCCGACTACGGATGCACAGGACCAGGCCGGCGAAACCAAAAAGCTGGAACTGAGGTTTAAGGATGGCTCTGTTTGTGTCGCCGATGCGGCACAATGGAACATTCATTGCCAGCCCGGCGATGTCATTACGCAGGTTTTACTCAGCCGAGGCAAAAACAAGCCTGAAATCCTGGCCGCCGTGATCAACCGCACCCAGCGAGAGCGCCAGCGTGTGGAACCTTTACAGACCTTGCTGAAAAAAGCCGGGATTTGCCGCTCTTTATATTGGTGGATCAGCTTTGTTTTTCTCAGCATCGCCGCCATTATTACCGAACGCGGTTATTTTGCCCGCCAGATCGCCAGTTTCATATCCGATACAGAGGCACGCCTGTTTTCGCCCCTGCGTCCCCTGTGGGATACGGTCTCTCCGGCTTTGAATGCGGCATTTGGCTGGCTGCCCATGCCAGCCTGGACAGTCCAGACGTCTGCCTCTTTTGGATCCCTGCAGGATCATGGTGCTATTTTATATGTGGCCGCCTTCATTCTGGTCCTGATTTTATGGTCCCGGTCCTTGCGGTTCCTGACTGTACCGGTTTTTGCCCTGTTGCTGTTTATCCTGAAAACCCGCCTGTTTGGATTTGGCAGCGCCCACGGCGCAGTCTTGTGCTGGTATGCGCCCGTTTTGGTATTGTTGGTGTTTACCGGGCTGATAAACCGTTACCGGGATCGGTGGCGCATGGGGGCCAGGCTTTCGTCAATCTGTAAAAGCCAGATCGCACAGCCCCTTTCCCAGGACACAAAAGACATTCAGTTACCAAAAGATGATCTGCCGGCAAACCCGTTTGATAACCATAGTCCTGCGACAGAGGCACCGCTATTACGCGCTGCGAACAGCCCATAGCGCCTGAATACGGGGCTTAAATCAGAATTTAATGGAGGATTCGATCCGGATCGCCGAATCTTTTTCGCTGGAAAGCGAGGGCAGCACCCGATCGTTGGGTGTGGAGATACGCAGATCCCCCGGTGCCCCAAAGCTGAGGCTGCCGCCAAGGCGAATGCGGGGACTGAGATCAAAATAGGCACCGGCGCTCATGCGGTCCATATTTTCATAGGCGCTGTCTTTGATATCAAAGTTTACCGTCACGCCCCATTTGCTGCTGGCGGGAATAGCAACCCCCGGTGTGCGAATTGGCACAACCGAGCGACTGTCATCGCGGCTTTCATCCCGAACGGTAAAGGCGCGGTTCCAGGGTAAAGATGAATCCGCAGCGCGCACACCAGTAACTTCGTCGGACATAACGGGCCCGGCGAAAACCGAAAAGGCCAAAACGGCCAATATGGACTGCATGCGCTTCATGCTTTGATCAGATCCCTGCTCGTCCCTTGGGCACCACCATAATCAATACTGGTGCATTCTAACTGGATTCCATCAAGATTATATTAATGCCTGAAAGAACCCTACTTAATTTAGTACCTGCTCACATAGATGCCTAGAGGTGAGCTGCGATCCGGTCACAGCGCCGTAATCCTCTGATTACGAACTGACTGTGACCGGCCGCGAGCAGCCCCATCCCCCGGACGCCAGCATTTTCCATGGACGATGGGACAATCAGGGTCAAGAAAAAATAGACCCTGATCTTGTGCTTCTTTGATATTGTGGCCCAAGAGCAACAAATGTTTTTGGAGAAGTCCGCGAAAATACGCGTCCGGCCTGTAAAGCAAGACTGGCCTAGACGGATCAGCATGGTATACACGCGGTCGAATTATGTTCACGGCAAACCTGCCGTTTCATACGGAGAAAATCTATGCGTGCAAATGTTCGCATCGCCATTATCATTTTGGCGACCACTGCCATTGCCTCATGCTCTACCATTGGCAGCAAAGGCCGGTCAGATACCGGCGCCAAACGCTCTGGCGGTTTGTTTAGCAAGTCCAAATCTGTATCCGGCATTGGTGTAAACAGCTTTTTATGGCGGGCCGCGCTGGAAACGATCGAGTTTATGCCCCTTAACTCTGCGGACCCTTATGGGGGCGTAATCATTACCGGTTGGCACAGCGAAGCCACCGCCCCCAAGGAACGCTTCAAGGCGACGGTTTATATTCTGGACACACGTTTGCGGGCCGACGCCATCAAGGTTTCCGTGTTCAAGCAAAAACTGAGCGATGATGGTCATTGGGTAGATGCCGATGTGGATCCTGATACGGAAATCCAGATTGAAAATGCCATTCTTACCCGTGCCAGGGAATTAAAAATTTCCACCCTGGGATAAACCATAAAAATTTGAAAGTTATGGTTTATTATGATGTCTTACGATCATTCAACCAGCGAGAAAAAGTGGCAAAAAGCCTGGGACGACGCCGAAACCTTTAAGGCGGCTTCGGACAATAGCCACCAGAAAAAGGCCTATGTGCTGGAAATGTTTCCCTACCCTTCGGGGCGGATTCATATGGGCCATGTGCGCAATTATTCCATGGGTGATGTCATCGCCCGCTATCGTCTGGCGAACGGCTTTTCCGTATTACACCCCATGGGCTGGGATGCCTTTGGCATGCCGGCGGAAAACGCCGCCATGGCGCGCAAAACCCATCCCAAGTCCTGGACCTATGAAAATATTGATGCCATGCGCGAGCAGATGCAGCGCCTTGGTTTTGCCCTGGACTGGAGCCGGGAATTTGCCACCTGTGATCCAGAATATTATGGCCAACAGCAAAAAATATTTCTGGCCTTCTGGAAAGCCGGGCTGGTGTATCGAAAATCCTCAAAGGTCAATTGGGACCCGGTGGATCAAACGGTTTTGGCCAATGAACAGGTTATTGATGGTCGTGGCTGGCGCTCGGGTGCGCTGGTGGAAACCCGTGAGCTGACCCAGTGGTTTTTCAAAATTACTGACTATGCCGAAGACCTGTTGCGCGGCCTGGACGAGCTGGACCGCTGGCCAAACAAGGTCAAGATGATGCAGGCCAACTGGATTGGCCGATCCGAAGGGCTGCAATTCAGCTTTGCCCTGGATGAAAGCACACCCTGTGAAGGCATCGATGGCATTGAAGTTTATACCACGCGCCCGGACACGCTCTATGGAGCCAGCTTTCTGGCCCTGGCCCCGGACCACCCGGTAATCCAGCGTCTGGCACAATCCAGGCCCGAACTGAAAGCCTTTGCCGAAAAATGCGCCCGCCTGGGCACCACTGAAGAAGCGGTCGAGCGTGCTGAGAAAGAAGGCATTGACACCGGCCTTCGGGTCAAACACCCCTTTATCGAGGGAAAAACCCTACCGGTCTGGACAGCCAATTTCGTTTTGATGAACTATGGCACCGGGGCGATTTTTGCCTGTCCGGCCGGGGATCAGCGCGACCTGGACTTTGCCCGCAAATATGATCTGCCCGTATTGGCCGTGGTCTGCCCAGAAGGCAAAACGCCTGAAGAGGCCGAAATTGGCGATACCGCCTATACCGGCAGCGGCACCTTGATGAATTCTGGTTTTCTGAACGGCTTGCCGGTTGAAGAAGCCATAACCAAGGCCTGTGATGCGATCGAGGCCGCCGGTCAGGGCACCCGGACCATTAATTATCGTCTGCGCGACTGGGGGGTTTCCCGCCAGCGTTATTGGGGATGCCCAATCCCGGCGGTACACTGTGAAAAATGTGGCGTTGTGCCCGTGGCCGAGGAAAGCCTGCCGGTTACTCTGCCCGAGTATGTCAGCTTTGATCAGCCCGGCAACCCGCTTGAACGGGCCGAGGAATGGAAGCAAACCCAGTGCCCGACCTGTGGCGGCAAAGCGGTTCGTGAAACCGATACATTGGATACATTTGTAGACTCGTCCTGGTATTTTGCACGGTTTTGCTCGCCCCATGCGGAAGAGCCGGTTGATCTGGAATCTTCAAAATACTATCTGCCAGTGGACCAGTATATTGGCGGCGTTGAACACGCGGTTTTGCATTTGCTCTATGCGCGCTTTTTTACCCGCGCCATGAAAGATTGCGGCTTGTTGGACATTGAAGGTAACGAGCCATTTGCCGGCCTGTTCACCCAAGGCATGGTGACCCACCAGACCTATAAAAATGATCAGGGCGAATGGCTGCCGCCCACGGCGGTGGAGCGCCAAGGCGAAAAATGGATCGAACGCAGCACCGGCAAACCCGTCATCGCCGGCGCCATTGAGAAAATGTCCAAGTCCCGGCTCAATACCGTTGATCCCAAAGACATTATTGCCAAATACGGGGCGGATGTTGCCCGCTGGTTTGTGCTATCCGATTCCCCGCCAGAGCGCGATGTGGAGTGGACCAATGCCGGTGTTGAAGGGGCCAACCGCTTTGTACAAAGGGTATGGACCAGCACCTGTGCTGCGGCCGCCAAAACCGGTACAGACGCCCCCGATGAGACCATGGAACGCCTGCGCCACAAAACCATCCGTGCCGTGGGCGAAGATATTGAGGGCTTTCGCTTTAACCGGGCCATTGCGCGGCTTTATGACTTCCTGAACGCCATTCGCAAGGCCCCGGAAAACACCAATGTGAATTCGGTCATGCGTACCTTTGCACAATTGCTGGCGCCTTTTGCCCCTCATCTGGCAGAAAGCTGCTGGAAAAAATTGGGCGGCGAAGGCCTGGTCGCCGAGGCCCCCTGGCCGGTTTATGACAAGGCACTGTCGGAAGATGAAGAGATCGTAATTCCCGTACAAATCAACGGCAAGCGCCGGGGCGAGTATTCGGCCCCGCGCGGCCTGCCCAAGGACGAAGCGGAAAAACGCGCTCTTGCCAATGAGGGGGCAATTCGGGCACTTAAGGGCCTTACCGTGCGCAAAGTCATTGTTGTGCCTGACCGCATCGTCAACATAGTGGCCAATTAATATGAGATTTTTTCAATACAGTTTGTCTGCCTGCCTGCTGATTTTGCTGTCGGCCTGTGCCGGTTTTCAACCCTTATATGGGGAAAACACCGCGGTACGGCGCAGCTTTGAAAATCTGAGCCTGGCCCCGGTTGAAAGCCGTGCCGGCTTTTTGTTTGCCCAGGCTCTACAAGATCGCGGCGGCATTCAGACGGGCCAGTCCGGCACCTATGTACTGGAAACAAATTTACGAAAAACCCAAGCCAATGTCGGTGTGCGGATTGATGATGTTTCCACCCGGGCGCGACTGACGCTGCGGGCGCGCTATACGGTTCGCGATCGTGACGGCAAAATTGCCTATAAGGGCAATGCCATTAGCGAAGCTGCCTTTGATGTTCCGGATCAACCTTATGGCGCCATTGCCGCCGAACAGCACGCCGAAGAAACTGCGGCGCTGGTCCTGGCAGAAAAAGTCATGAATGATCTGGCGGTATTCTTTGCCAACCTTCCGGAAGAGCGTTGAAACTCTCTGGCTCCGCCATAAACCGGTTTATTAAAAACCCTGATCCGGCCGTTTATATCATCCTTCTTTACGGGCCTGATCATGGCTTGGTTTCCGAACGCGCGCAGACGCTGGAGACCTCTTATCTTGGCAAGGATGCGGGACCATTTGCCCAGACCGGGCTTAGCCAGTCCGACGTAAAATCAGACCCGGCCATTTTACAGGACAGCGTCTGTGCCATGGCTTTGGGCGGTGGCAAGCGGGTGGTTCGCCTTAAAACCAGTGCCGATCAATCAGCCAAAGCGGTTAAAGACCTGCTAGGCGCCTTAAGTGCCAAAGAAATCACGCCCGCTGCCCTGTTGCTGATCGAGGCCGGGGATCTCAGCCCCCGATCGATTTTACGCAAATCCATAGAACAGGATAAAACCCTGGCCATGGCCATTCCCTGTTACGCCCCGGGCTTGGCTGATTTGCGTGAACAGGCCATGGAAATGGCGCAACACCATAACCTGCAATATGACGATGGAGCGCTGGATCATTTGCTGGCCCGCTTGCCGTCTGATCGCGCTTTGGCCAATAGCGAGCTGAACAAACTCACCCTTTATGCCACCCAGAGCAAAGACAGCCTGATCCGCATTGAAGATGTGATGGCCATTATAACAGACACGCAGGCGCAAAACCTTGATGCCTTTACCCATGCTGTTGCCGATGGCGATACCAGAAAGGCTGACCAGCAGCTGGTTCGCGCCACCGAAGCTGGCCAATCTGCCATCGCCCTGTTACGGGCTTTGCAACGTCATTTTATGCGTCTAGCCGAAGCCAAAACAGCCATTGAAGCCGGTCGTGATATAAAATCAGCCATGGCAAGCCTGCGCCCACCGGTGTTTTTTGCACTTCAATCGCGCTTTTCACGTCAACTTGGCCGGTGGTCAACGCCGGCGCTGTTACGCGTATTGGAACACTGTCTGGCGACCGAGCGGGCAATGAAAAGAAGTGGGGCACAGCCCCAAAACCTGTTAGCGCGACTGGTTATAAAAATCAGCGCCGGTAAACCCTAAACCAAATTGTACCCGATCAGTCCTGAGTCAGGCGACGGCACAGGTCGTCCAACTGTTCCAGTGTGCTGAAATTAATCTGTAACTGACCAGAACCATTGGCGCGCGAGCTTATCGACACCGCCAGACCCAGACGCCGGGTCAGGTCTTCTTCTAATGCTAGTGTATCGGGGTCCTTACCATGGGTGGATTTGCCCGACCGGCCTTTGGTTTCCGGGGCGGCACTGGCCTGGCGGGCCAATTCTTCGGTCTGGCGGACATTAAGACCCTGGGCCGCCACCCGGGCCGCCATTTCTTCAGGGTTTGGCGTGTTAATCAGCGCCCGCCCATGTCCAGCGCTTAACCGGCCATCACAAATCATTTCCTGTACCGATGAAGGCAAACCAAGAAGGCGAATGGCATTGGCAATGGCGGCACGGCTTTTTCCAACCACCCGGGCAATGTCTTCCTGGGTATGATTGAACTGTTCAGACAGCACCGAAAATCCGCGGGCCTCTTCGATGGGATCCAGATCCGTCCGCTGGATATTTTCCACCAGCGCAATTTCCATCACTTCGCGATCAGACAGGTCTCGCGCAACCACGGGCACTTCGTGCAGGCCCGCCCGTTGCGCGGCACGCCAACGGCGCTCGCCGGCAACAATCTGATAACCGCCACCACCGGGAATGGGACGAACAATAATGGGTTGCAACACCCCTTTTTCCGCAATCGAGCGCGTCAGCTCCTCCATAGCCTCTTCATCAAACCGCCGCCGGGGTTGGTCCGGATTGCGGCTGAGAGATTCAATGGGAACGCGATTGTCCTGGTTCATGTTCGGCGCAACGTTTTCCGCCGGCTCTGTCTCACCCAGCAAGGCGGACAAACCGCGCCCTAACCGTTGTCCCTTGGGATGCTCACTCATAATGCTCTCACTTTATTTTCGCGGCGGATCACTTCGCTGGCCAGTTTCATATAGGCCTGACTGCCGGCACACATGTGGTCATAAATCAGGGCCGGTTTACCATAGGACGGCGCCTCGGAAACCCGGACATTGCGTGGGATCACGGTCTCATAAACCTTGTCACCAAAATGCTTGCGCACATCTTCGGATACCTGTTTGGATAAATTATTGCGCGGATCATACATGGTCAGTACCAGACCCTGAATTTCCAGACGAGGGTTAAGATTAACCTTGACCAGATCTACGGTGCGCAAAAGCTGACTAAGGCCTTCCAGGGCAAAAAACTCACATTGCAAAGGCACCAGCAAGGCATCGGCGGCCGTCAGGGCATTGACCGTTAGCACGTTTAGCGATGGCGGACAGTCAATCAGCACATATTCGTAATCACTGTTTTTCTTCAAATCTTCCAGCGCATCTTTAAGCCGGTGGGAACGCCGTGAAACATTGGCTAGCTCCAGCTCTGCCCCAGCCAGATCTGCCTCGGCTGGCGCAATATGAAGCCCCGGCACCTTGGTGTGGATAATGGATTTTAACAAGGGCACCTTGCCAACCACCACGTCATAGGTGGTGGTATGGCGTGATGCATGATCCACACCCAACCCGGTGGAGGCATTGCCCTGGGGGTCCAGATCCAATATCAGGGTTTTTTTACCAATGGCGCACAGGGCCGTAGCCAAATTTATCGTGGTGGTGGTTTTGCCCACCCCGCCCTTTTGGTTGGCAACCGCAATAATACGAAGACCTGCTGGCGAACTAGACACGGTGGGCTTTCCTGATTTTCAAAATACTGGCGGCCTTTTCCGTCATGCTTGGTATGGTTTCATAGGCCAGCGCCCAATCTTTGCACGCTTCGCTTATTTCTGTTTTCACTTCGGCGCCCTTGGGAAACAATTGCAAGGTTTGTGGCCCGACAAAGGGCGCACTTAATGCCAGCAAACGCGGTAATGGCGCCAACGCTCTGGCCGTTATGACATCATAGGCCTGTGGGGGCAATGATTCAGAGCGGGCGCAGATCACTTCGGCTGGCGCGCCGGTTTCTTTGATGCAAACCCGCAAAAAAGCAGCCTTTTTGGCATTTGATTCCACCAAGGTTACCTGCACCGGTTGGTTTTCCATGCGCATCAACGCGATGGCCAGACCGGGAAAGCCCGCGCCTGAACCAAGGTCGATCAGCCTTTTGGCCTCTTTGGGTACAAGTGCGGCCAATTGGGCGCTGTCCAGGGCATGGCGGGTCCAAAAGGCGGGCAAGGTGCCCGGCGCCACCAAATTGATTTTTTGGGACCATTTACACAAAAGCTCATGCCAGCAAGAAAAACGCGCCAGTGTTTCACGTGAAACATCCATATGGCGGGCAAAATTATCGCGGCCTTTTGAGTTTGGAATTTGGGTATCCGACATGGCCCGCTCAGGCCCGCGCTTTTTGCTGATTGGTGCGTTTTACATAATGCGACAACAGCGCAATGGCCCCGGGTGAAACCCCTTCCAGACGACCCGCCTGGCCAAGGGTTTCCGGTTGGGCCTGAGTCAGCTTTTCCCTGGCTTCGTTGGAAAGCCCAGAGATCTGGTGATAATCAATGCCTTCGGGAAGGCGCTGGTGCTCTTCGCGTTTAAAACGTTTTACATCTCGTTGCTGGCGTTCCAGATACCCGGCATAACGGGCATCAATGGCCAATTGTTCGGCAATTTTTGGATCTATCGAACCCATGGATGGCCAGGCCCGGATGACATCATCCCAATCCTTGTCTGGATAGGCCAAAATGTCCAAAGGCGTGCGCCGCGCCCCGTCCTGATTGACCTTGATGCCAACCTTTTCCAGCTCCTGCGGGGTTTTCTGGCACTGATGGGCCAAAGCGCGTGCCGCCTTAAGGGCTTTGCTTTTTTGCTCAAAGGCGGTTTTACGCTCCCGGCCAATACACCCCAGGGCCAGCCCTATGGGCGTCAGGCGCTGATCTGCATTATCGGCCCGCAGGCTGAGACGATATTCGGCACGCGACGTGTACATGCGATATGGCTCGCTAACCCCATGGCTGGTCAAATCGTCGACCATCACGCCCAGATAAGCCTCGCTGCGATCAGGCACAAACGCAGATGCCCCCCCGGCGGCATAAAGCGCTGCGTTCAGGCCCGCGAGCAGGCCTTGCGCCGCGGCTTCTTCATAACCGGTGGTGCCATTGATTTGACCGGCCAGATAAAGCCCGGTGACCGATTTTACCTGCAGGCTGGCTTTCAGGGCCCGTGGATCCACATAGTCATATTCTATGGCATAGCCATAACGATGTACCCGGACGTTTTTCATACCATCCATGGTGCGCAAAAACTGATCCTGTACTTCAGCTGGCAGAGAGGTAGAAATGCCGTTGGGGTAAACCAGCGAACTGTCCAGCCCTTCGGGTTCTAAAAACACCTGGTGGCCAGACTTGTCGGCAAAACGGGAGATTTTATCCTCAATGGAGGGACAATAGCGTGGCCCCGTCCCGCTGATATTGCCCGCATGCATGGCCGAAAGAGCAAGGTTTTCAGCAATAATCTTGTGGGTCCGAGGGTTGGTCCAGCTAATCCCGCAGGCGATTTGCGGCACGGTAATGGCCTCGGT
The DNA here is from genome assembly GCA_015485335.1 of Robiginitomaculum sp. Classification (GTDB taxonomy): domain Bacteria; phylum Pseudomonadota; class Alphaproteobacteria; order Caulobacterales; family Maricaulaceae; genus Robiginitomaculum_B. The sequence continues at coordinate 26,196 of WFTT01000102.1, read as the reverse complement.
CAAAAAGGACAGTGGCACCGGGTGCTCGTCTGCAGCCTGCATTTCCAGCGCGTCCCAATCTATGCTGTCTTTCTCAAGGCGCGCCGGCGTGCCGGTTTTAAGCCGGCCCATAGGCAGGTTCAGCGCCGCCAGGGTTTTGGCCAGCCCTATGGAGGGGGCCTCGCCAAAACGGCCGGCCGCTTCCTGTTCTGCGCCGCGATGAATAACCCCGTTCAAGAACGTACCGGTGGTCAGCACCAGGGCAGCGCAAGCATAGCGCGTACCACTGGCGCACAAAACAGCTTCAACCTTATTATCTCGGATTTCAATATCTTCGACCCGGTCTTCGCAAGTCGTCAGATTTTCCTGCTCGTCGATCAATCCGGCCATCGCTGCCTGATAAAGCTTGCGGTCAGATTGGGTGCGCGGACCCTGCACCGCCGGACCCTTGCTGCGATTAAGCAGGCGAAACTGTATGCCCGAAGCATCTGCCGCCTTGCCCATCAGGCCATCCAGTGCATCCACTTCGCGCACCAAATGGCCCTTACCAATGCCGCCAATGGCCGGATTGCACGACATTTGGCCAAAATTATCACGGCTAGGACTGATCAACAGCGTGGACGCCCCCAGGCGCGCCGCAGCGGCGGCGGCTTCACAGCCTGCATGACCGCCGCCAATGACAATCACATCCCAGATTTTATTTATATTTTCCATGGTGGGGCCGTTGTTTTCCAAGGCGCGCTGCATACCCTTATCGGTGATAAAAGTCGAATCTCTGGCTCATTAACATGCACATTGTTTCACGTGAAACACTGCTTGGTGTTGCTTGGCCCTATTTCCCGATACAAAAGGCACTGAAAATTTTTCCCAACACCTCTTCGGTACCGGCTTCGCCAGTGATTTGCCCCAATGCCGCCGCGGCCTCGCGCAGATGTTCACCCGCCAGTTCCGGGCTGTTTTGCAGGCGATCAACGCATAATGCCAAAGCGCGCTTGGTATCTTTCAGTGCCAGGCGATGGCGGGCGCGGGTCAGGCTGGGGCTTTCCTGCGCCCCCAAGAGCGAAACCACCCGTGCTTCCAATGCCTTCAAGAATTCATCCACGCCTTTGCCTTCGCGCGCAGACAGGATGTGAACGGAAACACTTACAGAAAGATCAGTGTTCACCGACAAGGCTTGTGTCTCTGATATATCACTCTTGTTATAGACCACCATATCGCCATCGCGGAGTAGCAGCCAGGCCTCGTCATCAACGGTTTGGTTGGCGGCAGCATCAATAACCAGAATGCGGATATCAGCATCCTTTGCCGCGCGCCTGGCCCGTTTAATGCCCTCAATTTCAATGCTTTGGTCCGAAATGCGCAAACCCGCCGTATCGGACAGTTCGACCAGAAATCCACCAAGATCAAACCGTATCCGCACCACATCGCGGGTGGTGCCCGGCTCGTCCGAAACAATGGCGGCCTCTTCACCGGCCAGGCGGTTCATCAGGGTTGATTTGCCCGCATTAACCTTGCCAATCAGGGCGATACGCAGGCCTTCGCGCACCCGTTCTCCGCGATGGTGGTCCTGTAAATGCGCATCAATTTGCGCCATCAGTCCAGACACTTTTGGCCCCAGCATTGCCAGTGCATCTTCCATCACATCATCTTCTTCGGGAAAGTCGATACAGGCTTCAACCTGTGCGCGGATCATGGTCAGATCTTCGCGCCACATTCCATATAACGCGCCCAGATCCCCCCTTAGCTGTCTTTGTGCCTGTTCTAATTGGCCGCGGGTTTGCGCATCAATAAGGTCGGCCACAGCCTCGGCCTGTACCAGGTCTAGCTTGGCATTTTCAAAGGCGCGGCGGGTAAACGCCCCCGGCCCTGCCGGTTCTGCGCCCAGAGATAATAACGCCTCGCTCGCCACGTCTATAATGGCCGGGCCGCCATGAAGGTGCAGCTCGAACACATCTTCGCCGGTAAAGCTGGCTGGCCCTTTGAACCATAGCACCAGCGCCTGATCAAAGGGTTTGTTTTCATTTTTTTCGTATAAATTACAAAGCGTTGCCATGCGTTCCTGGCAAGGTTTTCCCCGGGTCAAGGCATACAATATGGCGCCTGCCTTAGTGCCGCTGACACGCATAACCGCCAGCCCGGATTTACCGGGCGGTGTGGCTAGCGCAAATATGGTGGGTCGGTTGGCGCTCACGATTTATCGGTCGGCTCGCCTTTTACCATGCCCGACATCAGGCCCATAAATTGTTCACCCATTTTACCCCCCAGAGACATCCACTGTCCCATCATGGCCTCGGGGGACAGTTCGGACAGGTTTTCTTTCAGGCGTTTGGTCATTTCTTCGGTCAGGGTTTCGTTTATGCCACGCACATCCGGCAAGCCAAAAAAGGCGCGGGCTTCTTCGGGGCTACAGGAAATGTCGATTTTGACCTTCATGGCGTTTCCCTTCATACTGTTATGGACACTCTATGTCATACAGAAGTGTCTTTACACCCTTTCCCGATCAAGAGGCAGCGTTCTTTCATGTCTAATACTCTTCAAATTCAGGTGCCGGACGGCACGTTTTCCGGTTATCTGGCCTTGCCATCAAAAGCACCGGCACCCGGTATTGTGGTGATACAGGAAATTTTCGGTGTAAATGCCTCCATGCGGGCGATTTGCGACTGGCTGGCAAGTGAGGGCTATTGTGCGCTGTGTCCGGATCTTTTCTGGCGGATTGAACCGGGTATCGACATTACCGACAAAACCGGTGAAGAGCTGAAACGCGCCTTCGAACTTTATGGTCTTTTTGACACGCCGGCCGGTATGACTGACATCGCCGCCAGTATAACTGCCTTGCGAAATCTCCCGGCCTGTAATGGTCAGGTGGGTACATTAGGGTTTTGCCTGGGTGGCAATCTGGCTTACCTGGCCGCTACACAAACCGACACCGATGTATCGGTTTCTTATTACGGCGTCGGGATAGACCAGCATTTGGATGAAGCCAGAAACATCACCAAGCCACTCTTGTTGCATATTGCCGGCAAGGATGAATTTGTGCCGCCAAGTGCACAGGAAAGCATCATGAAAACCTTTGAAAACCATCCCCTGGTAAAGACATATCGCTATCCCGATCGGGATCATGCCTTTGCCCGCCCTGATGGAATGCATTATCACAAGGAAGATGCCGATTTGGCTAATGCGCGCTCGCTGGCCTTTCTGAAATCGGCCTTTTCGGCCTAAAATTCTCAGCAAATTATCGGGTATGCCGTTGATCTTGCCCTAGGCCCAATGGTTATACCCGGTATGACCAGCCCTAGCGCCATTATGTCAATTAATACGAAATAGCGCGCTTCCAGGCGGGGCGTTCCTTGAGGCCTTCCCAGTATTGCAGGACATTATCCGGTGCAATTTCTTCCAGAGCACCGATCATGTCGATCACAAAAAGAACATAGCCCACCGAAATATCCGCGGCGGAAAAGCCACGGGCCAACAGGCTGTGGGGTTGTTTCAGACTGTTACCCAGCAATGCACAGGCGCTTTGCAGATTACCCGCCGCCCAATTGGCAATGTCGGAATTTCGCTGTGTCTCGGGCAACAACAAACGATGACCAACTAATAACGACATATACATGCCAAAATGTGATTCGCCCGCCTGCAGCCATTGCAGATACGGGCCAAACTCTGGATCCTGGGCATCACAGGCAAGATCTGTTGGACCATATCGTCCCATCAGATATTCCATAATTGCCACGGATTCGAGTACCGTCTGGCCATTATCAACCAGGGCCGGAACCTTTTGCAGAGGGTTGATTTGAGCAAACTCTTCTCCGCCGGTGGCCCCCATTTTAAACGCCAGAGACTTTAACTCATATTTCAGACCCATTTCCTCCAACAGCCATAAAGGGCGGAGCGAACGGGTGCGGCGCGCGTGATATAGAACAAGGCTCATGGCGACAATCCGTAATGATTTAAGTGTTCATACTTTCGAAAAATTCGTCATTGTTCTTGGTCTGGCGCAGTTTTTCCAAAAGGAACTCAATGGCATCCGTGGTCCCCATGGGATTGAGAATGCGGCGCAGTACAAACATTTTTTGCAATACATCCTTGGGTACCAACAGCTCTTCCTTGCGGGTGCCGGACTTGGTGACATCAATGGCCGGAAAGACCCGTTTGTCAGAAACCTTGCGATCCAGAACAATTTCCGAATTGCCGGTGCCTTTGAATTCTTCAAAGATCACTTCATCCATGCGTGAGCCGGTTTCCACCAAAGCGGTGGAAATAATGCTGAGCGAGCCACCGTTTTCGATATTCCGGGCGGCCCCAAAAAAGCGTTTTGGCCGTTGCAAAGCGTTGGCATCCACCCCGCCGGTCAGCACCTTGCCAGAGGACGGCACCACGGTGTTATAGGCACGACCAAGTCGGGTGATGGAATCGAGCAAGATTACCACATCACGGCCATGTTCAACTAGGCGTTTGGCTTTTTCAATAACCATTTCTGCCACTTGTACGTGGCGGGTGGCGGGCTCGTCAAAGGTTGAAGAAATCACTTCGCCTTTGACCGAGCGCTGCATGTCGGTCACCTCTTCGGGACGCTCATCAATCAACAAGACGATCAAAAAGCATTCCGGGTGGTTGGCCTCAATGGCGTGGGCAATATTTTGCAAAAGAACGGTTTTACCGGTGCGCGGCGGGGCCACAATCAGGGCTCGCTGTCCCTTGCCCAGTGGTGCCACAATGTCGATAACCCGGCCCGAGCGATCCTTGATGGTGGGATCTTCGGTTTCCATCTTCATTTGTTCTTCGGGGTATAGCGGCGTCAGGTTATCGAACAGAATTTTATGACGGGTTTTTTCCGGCGCTTCAAAATTGATCGCCAGGGTTTTGACCAGAGCGAAATAGCGTTCGCCATCCCGGGGACTGCGAATTTCGCCCTCGACCGTATCACCGGTGCGCAGGCCCAGCTTCCTGATTTGCGACGGACTGACATAAATATCGTCCGGTCCGGCCAGATAATTGGATTCCGGGGCACGCAAAAAACCAAACCCATCCTGCAAGGTTTCCAGCACCCCGCCACCATGAATTTCAACCCCCCGTTCTGCCAGATCCTTCAGGATGGCAAACATCATGTCCTGCTTGCGCATGGTGGAGGCATTTTCAATTTCCAGAGATTCCGCCAGTTTCAAAAGATCCTTGGGGTCTTTTTCTTTGAGTTCCTGCAAGGTCATGCGGGTCATGCCTTTGGGCGGTTCTTTTTTAACCGACTCCTCAATGGCCATGTCTTCGCATTCTTCTTTGTCTTCAACCGTCATGTTCTCGTAGAACTCCTGCAAAATTTTTCCTGATTTTCCCGAAAATCACACGCATAGGCGTGCCGGATCAGGCGGAAAAATAATCTGGGTTTTGGGTGTGTGGCGGCAAAACCATAATGGGGCCGCCTCTTGGGAATGCTTTTAAAAGCATGTGTCGACAGCCAGGTCAAGCGGCGCAACACCTTAGCGGATATATACAACCGCTGTGATGACAATCAGAATGGCCAGAACCGCAGGTGCTTCGTTGATAAAGCGCCATTTTTTTTCGCTCAAGGGCCGTTCTCCGGCGGCAAAGCGCTTTCTGACCAGGGCAAAATAATGATGCAGGCCTGTCATAATGGTGATCAGGGTGAATTTGATCATCCATGACCAGGACAGAAAAATGCTCCACCCCCCGGCGCGACCGGCATTGGAAAAGATCAGCAAAATGCCAAATACCCAGGTCAGCACAAAGGCCGGGTTCATAATAATTCGCAATAATTTCTGTTCCTGTATAACCAGTGCCGCTTCCAGCTCGCCGCCCTTTTTAGCCTTGAAATGATAAATAAACAGGCGCGGCAGATATAGCAGCCCGGCCATCCAGCCGATCACACTAAGGATATGTCCGGCCCGCCAGATATCATAATTTTCGGCCATGAAGTTCATCAGGCATTTTCCTCAATCTTTTCGATCACCAGTTTCCCCAGGGCACGAATATAATCCGGCTCTACACCCAATGTCGGGACGCGGATATAGGTTTTAACGCCCATAGCCTCTGCCTGTTGCCGGTAGTCTATATCCAGTTCCACCAGGGTTTCCACATGCTCTGACACAAAGGCGACCGGCACAATCATCACCGCCTTTTTATCACAGGCGGCCCGTTTGATCTCGTCCAGCGTGGCCGGGCCAATCCATTTCAATGGTCCCACCCGGCTTTGATAGGCGATCTGCATGTCCTGCAAAGGCGGCGGCAGTGCTTTGGCTATGGCGGCGCAGGTTTTTTCAATCTGTTGCTGATAAGGATCCCCGGCCTCAATAATTTTTTCCGGCAAGCCATGAGCAGACATGATCAAGCGCAGATTTTTGGGCGATCCCTTGGCCTCATATATCGATATGATTTTGCTTACATGGGCAGAAATAAAATCATTATTATCTTCATATGATATTGTTTTTATGCAATTTTCTTGTTTATTACGTTTATCCCAGGCGGTAAAAAATGTCCCCGTCGTGGTGGTGGAAAATTGTGGATAGAGGGGCATTAACACGGTTTTCTCTGCGCCCCAGTTTTTGATCTGATCCTGTACGGTGTCTATCCGTGGCGCCCAATACCGCATGGCGACAAAGCACTTTATGTGCGCTTCCGGATAGTGTTCGCACAAATAGGCTTCCACCGCTCTGGCCTGTTTTTCACTTTCTTCAACGATGGGGGACTTGCCGCCCATATGGGCATAGTTTTTCTGTGCCTCTTTTTCTCGCCCCCGGCTAATCATTTCGGCCAACAGGTAACGAAATGGATTGGGTAGATTGATAATCGCCCGATCGGCAAACAGGTTACGCAAAAATGGCCGTACCGCGCGCAGGCAATCCGGCCCGCCCATATTAAAAAGTACAACCGCTATTTTTTTGCTCATGGGATGTTTTTAACCAGATCAATCAATTCCCTGACATGCTCCGGTGGCGTATCCGGTGTAATCCCATGGCCCAGGTTAAAGATATGCGGCCGACCGGCAAAACTTTGTTTTATCCGTTCCACTTCACTTTGCAATGGGGTTCCGCCAACACGCAATACCGCCGGATCCAGATTGCCCTGCACCACCATGGATGGGTCCAGATGCTCATTAAACCATAGTCCGTCCTGGGCCTGGTCCAGCGCGATGGCCGTTATCCCGGTCTCTTTCGCATAGCGCGCCGCCTGTGTCCCACAGCCCCGGGGAAAGCCGATAATCGGCAGATCTACCCCGCGTTGGCGCAGGCCGCTTACGATATTTCTGGCCGGACGAATGATAAAGCGATCAAAAAATGGCGCTGGCAGGCCCTCCGCCCAGGATTCAAAGAGTTTCAGAACCTCTGCCCCGGCCTTGGCCTGCATGTGCAGATATTCAATGCTGGCCTCGGTCAGAATATCCAACAGGGCGTCAAATTGTTCTGGTTCCTGCCAAGCCCACAACCGGGATTGCCATTTGTCTTTTGAACCGCCGCCTTCAACCATATAGGTCGCCACTGTCCAGGGTGCCCCGGCAAAACCGATCAGGGTAACGTTTTGCGGCAATTTATCGCGTACCCTTTGCAGGGTTTCCCCGATGGCATCCACCTTTTCCAGGGACCAGACTTTTTCCAATTGCGATAGCGGCTCTTTGCGATCCAAGGGGCGCATTTTTGGCCCTTCACCGGCAACAAAGTGCACATCCCGGTCCATGGCATAGGGGATGAGCAGGATGTCGGCAAAAACAATGGCCGCATCCAGATCAAACCGGGATAAGGGTTGCAAGGTGGCTTCACTGGCCATTTTTGGATTTAAACAAAACTCTACAAACGAAGCAGCGCCTTTTCGCAAGGCTCTGTACTCAGGAAGATAACGCCCGGCCTGGCGCATAATCCAAACCGGAGGCACAGTGCCGGTTTGCCCCGCCAGCGTTTGTAAAATTGGTTTTACCGCAATACCCATGGCCATACTTTTTCCAATTATCTTTATATTTTTATTGTGATTGTTTTTAGGCTGTGAACAGCCGTGACAAAACCTGTTATTCACAGTCAGACCATAAATTTACAGGTGAAAAAAGAGATTTGTGAACATCAAATTCCGGAAAAAACACGCATAAAAAATATTGGATGAAAGGAAATATTCATTAAAATACAAAAAGATATATGATAAATATGCAAGGGAAAAATCTCAAAGTGCGCGATTTATCCACAATCTCAACAATTTCAGAAAAGACAGGGGAAAATGTGAAAAACCTTGCCTTAAAATACAGTCAAAATACGGTAAAACCAACAGGCACTACCAAAGCGGCAAAGATAGCCAAACTTGTTAACACTTTATTAACGAATTCCAGAGGAGAGCGGCTTGGGTGAACGCGGCACACAACCGGGGTATTATGTCCATGTGCATCTGGTGTCAGACGCTACGGGTGAAACGCTGGCCGGTATTATGCGGGCGGCCAGTGCACAATTTCGTATGCTTATCCCCATCGAACACATTCACGTGCTGACCCGTTCCGAAAAACAGCTGGAAATGGCGCTGGACGAAATCAGCGCCGCCCCTGGGGTGGTGATGTATACCATGGCCAATGTGGCACAACGAAAACGGCTGGTCAGTTTTTGTGAAAAGCACGATTTTCCCTGTATCGATGTCCTGGGGCCGACCTTGCATACCCTTAGCCAGTATCTAGGCACGCCGGTTAGTCATGAAACCGGCGCACAACATATCCAGGATGAGGAATATCACCATAGAATCAATGCATTGAACTTTGCGATGGCCCATGATGATGGCTTGTCGCCCGAGCGGATCAGCCAGGCTGATGTGATCCTGCTGGGGGTCAGCCGCACCTCTAAAACTCCGACCTGTGTGTATCTGGCCAATCGTGGGATCAAGGCCGCCAATGTGCCGATTGTGGGCAAGGCAGAACTGCAAAAATCATTGACCGAAACCACCAATAAACCGCTGATTGTCGGCCTGACCATCAGCCCACGTCGACTGGTACAAATCCGGCGTAATCGCTTGCTCAGTCTGAACGAACATCGCCCCAGCGACTATATCAATGAAGCGGCTGTGCGTGACGAGATCATTCATGCCAAGCGACTGTTTGCGCGCCATCATTGGCCAGTGATAGATGTCACCCGGCGCTCTATCGAGGAAACCTCGGCCAAGATCATGTCCTTGCTGGCGGCGCAAAAGAATGAAAGCCCGGGTAATGAGCATTAAGGAAAAGCAAAAACCCGCTTTGGTTTTGGCTTCGGGAAGTGCCATTCGTCAAACCATTTTAAAAAACGCAGGAATTCCCTTTGATGTCTGTCCCTCTCATGTGGATGAAGACCGCCTTAAGGTGAACAATCATGGTCTTGATGCCAAGGACATGAGCACCCTGTTGGCAAAGGAAAAAGCCTTGCAGGTCTCAAAACAAGATGACCGGCTGATCCTGGGTGCAGATCAGATACTGGAATTTCAAGACTGGCAATATGACAAGGTGAGCACACTGGAAGAAGCCAAAGACCGCTTGCAAACTCTGTCTGGCGAATGCCATGATCTGGTGGGTGCGTTGGTTCTGGTGAAAAACGGCAAAGAAGTTTGGAAACACCAAAGCCGCGCCCATATGCATATGCGAAGCTTAAGCGATGCCGCCATAGATGCCTATTTACACCGCGCCGGTGCTGGCATTTTGGCCAGTGTTGGCTGTTATGAAATCGAAGGGCTGGGCGTTACCCTGTTTGACCGTATAGAAGGAGATCATTTTTCCATCCTGGGTCTGTCTTTATTGCCATTGCTATCCGAATTGCGCCGCCGGGAAATTATACTGCCATGACATCAATGAACGCCCAGATCAAAACGGCCTGTGTCATTGGAGATCCCATTGATCATTCCTTATCACCGCTTTTGCATAATTACTGGATCAAGGCATTGGGCCTTCAGGCCCATTATGACCGGCTTCAGATCAACATCGACAGATTTAATAAAGACGTAACCAATTGTTTTAATGACCATAATTTTATGGGCATGAATATTACTCTGCCTCACAAACAGGCCGCTCTGGCTCTGGCACCATATGCCAGCACAGAAGCGAAAAAGGCCGGTGCCGCCAATCTGTTGGTCCGGCGTGATGGAAAGTTATGGGCGCATAATACCGATATCGAAGGTTTTACCGGCCCTCTGATGAAGACCCGTGGATCAAAGGGGTGGGAAGACAGCGCCATTGTGATTATTGGTGCCGGCGGGGCTGCGCGGGCCGCGTTGATTGGTGCCCGAAAGCTAAATCCGCATAAAATAATTCTGCTCAATCGCACGGATGAAAAGGCAAAAATGCTCGCCGACAGCTTTGGTGAACCGGTAATGGCCCATCCGTGGGCAGATCGGCAAAAGGTTTTGCGTGGGACGACCCTGTTGGTTAATGCCAGCGCCGCAGGCATGGCAGGAAAACCAGCATTGGATTTGCGATGCGAAGGTCTGGCCCCGGACGCGCTGGTCTATGACCTGATCTATACACCACTGGAAACGCCATTATTGGCTGAGGCCAGGGCCGCAGGCTATGGGACACTTAATGGCCTGGATATGCTGATCGGACAGGCACGACCCTCGTTTGAGGCACTCTTTGGGGTGCCACCACCGGCAGATGATGGGGTAAAGGCGGTTCTGATAAAAGCCCTGGAGGCGCACCCATGATCATTCTTGGATTAACCGGATCCATTGGTATGGGCAAAAGTACCACCGCGGGCCTTTTTGCCCAAGAAGGGGTGCCCGTTTTTGATGTGGATGCGGTTATCCATCAATTATATGAGGAAGATCAGGAGCTTATTGAAAAAATTTCTAAGATGTTTCCGTCGGCAAAGCAGGATGGAAAAATAGATAGAGGTGTGTTGGCCGATCTGGTGCGTGAACACAAGGACGCCCTATCAGACTTGGAAAGTATTGTTCACCCGGCAATTGCTAATGTACGTGCCGACTGGTTACAGGCCGCCAGAGATCGTGATGAAGCCTTTGTGATGTTTGACATTCCGCTATTATTCGAAACCGGTGGAGAGGACAAAGTTGATAAAATCATTGTTGTCAGCGCGTCTCCGGAAGAGCAAAAACGCCGTGTGCTGGCGCGTCCCGGCATGACAGAAGCCCGCTTTGAGCATTTTTTATCGCGTCAAATGCCTGATGAGGAGAAGCGCCGCCGCGCAGATTTTGTGATTAACACCTCAAAAGGCCTTGAAGATGCAGCCCAGCAGGTGCAAAGGATACTGCGCCAATTAAAAACCTGAACCCCGACCGGTCTTTGCCGGTCTTGAAAGGCCCGAATGTCACGAGAGATCGTATTTGATACAGAAACCACAGGATTAAAGCCCTTCAAGGGCGACCGGATCACCGAAATCGGTTGTGTAGAGGTGATCGACCTTCTTCCCACCGGCAAAACGTTTCGCCGTTATGTAAATCCGGAACGCGAGGTTCCCGAAGAGGTCGTCAAAATTACTGGCCTGACCACCGAATTTCTGGCTGACAAACCGCTGTTTGCAGAAATCGTTGAAGATTTCCTGGAATTTGTCGGTGACAGCAAAATGGTTGCCCATAATGCCCGCTTTGACCGCGATTTTTTGAACGTTGAACTGACTAAACTTGATCGTCAGCCCTTTGAGGACAAGCGTTTTATCGACACATTGTTGATCGCCCGCAAAAAGTTTCCGGGGGCGTATAATTCGCTGGACGCCTTGTGCAAGCGCTTTTCCGTCAGCCTGTCCGAACGGGCGCTGCACGGTGCCCTGTTGGATGCCAAACTGCTGGCCGAGGTTTATCTGGAGCTTAATGGCGGACGTGAACGGCGTTTGGACTTGTCCCAGCGCGTGCGTTCGACGACAAGCGCGAAGAACGGTCAGACCCCCATTATCCGATCAGAAATCAAGGCACACACCGCGCCGCTCACCAAGGAACAGCGCGACGAGCACCTTAAATTTCTGAACGAGATCGGCGGTAAACCGCTCTGGAACAAATATCTTTAGTCGCCGGTTTCAGGCTTAGGCGTTGCCAGTGGCATCGTCGCCCGTGCCGTCGCCATTGGCCTGTTGTGCACCTTCCTGGGCGGCACGCTGTTCCAGGCCGGCCCGATAAACCGCTGCAAAATCAATCAGTTCCAAAGGCAGGGCCGGGAAACCACCGTCCTGGGTAAGGTCAGAAACAATCCGACGTGCAAACGGAAAGAGCAGGCGCGTGCATTCAATATGCAGGACCGGGCCCAGATTGTCTTCGGGGATGCCCTGAACCGCAAACAAGCCGCAATAAACCAGTTCCAGCAAAAATACCGTAGCATTTTCGCGGGTGGCCTTGATGGAAATAGATAGGGTGACTTCATAAATGTCTTCTTGCGCTGATTGTACACCAACGCCGATTTCCATCTCAATGGCAGGGGTCTGTCCTGCTTGCAGGCTAGCCGGCGCATTGGGGTTTTCAAAGGAAAGGTCTTTGATGTACTGCGTCAACAGGCGCAGTTGAGGCCCTTGGTCGGCCTGATCTGTAGCTTCGGGGGTTTGTGTGTCTTCGCTCATTTTTCAAACTCATGTATAATCAAGTGTGCGGGCTGCTAACACGTGGTGTGATTTGCGGCAAGGTTCGGGCTGACTTCCTTGATCAAAACCCATTATACTGGGGTTATATCAAACAGGACAGGAAAATGGTTTTGATGCAGATTCTGATTTTTGCGGCGATTGCCGGGTTTGTTCTCATCAAGCTTTATAACGTGTTGGGCAAAGATGTTGGTGCGCCGCCGCCGCCGCCAAAGCCCGCCCGGCTGGGCCCTGTTACCCAGGGCTCTTCCAAATCATCCACCGTTACGCCTTTGCGTCCGGCCTATACCGGCCCTGCCGCGGCCGGGCTGGAGGCAATAAATGCTGCGGATAACCAGTTTGATCCAAAACACTTTCTGGAAGGTGCAAAAATTGCTTACGAGCAAATCGTGGAGGCCTATTCCCGAGGGGATAAAAAAACCCTCAAAGCCTTATTACAAAACGATGTTTATACGCGATATGTCGAAGCCATAGATGCCAGAAAGGAAAAGGGCACCCAACAGGATACGGAAATCATCCGGATCATAAAGGCCGAGATCAAGGATGCGGCCCTTGAAAACAAAACCGCCCGGATCGTGGTCGAATTTGCTGCCGAAATTTCCACTCGTGAGGCCAGCAAAGATAATCCTGAAGAGGCCGAGGTTCAAAATTCCAAAACCACTGAAGAGTGGACTTTTGTGCGCGAGGTGCGCTCACGTGATCCAAACTGGAAGCTGGCCAGCGTAGCGACGCTCGCATGAGGTCCATCATGCCAAAGTCTTGGTTGTTTCCGGCTCTGTGTGTGTCCCTGATCGGGTGTGCCAGCACCCCCACACCGCCTGTCACCGAACCGCAAGGTGCGGTAGCGGCCTCACCCGGTGTGGTTGAACCAACCACACCGGAAGCCCAAGAAACAACACCGCCCCAGGCGATGTCCGAAACCAACGCGGGCCAAACCGCCGCTTTACCGGCCGCGATACTGGATTACAAAGACCTTCCCGGCTGGCAGGAGGGGGACCAACGCGCTGCTTTGAGGGCATTTAGGCGTTCCTGCGTTGTGTTTGCCAAGGGTTGGACCAAAAAAGACGAAGAGGCGCTGGCCTGGAAGCCCGCCTGCGAAGCGGCCCGACAGGTTGATAACCGTGCAGAGGCGGCTCGAATCTTTTTTGAAACCTATTTTATACCACAGGAAATCGCCCCCCCTGAAGGCGGCGAAGGCTTGTTGACCGCCTATTATGAACCAGAGCTGGAGGTGCGTGCCGAGCCGGCGCCGGGCTATGACGAACCCATTTTTTCCCGCCCTGAAGATCTGGTCACTGTGGATCCGAAACGGTTTGCAGCCACCGGCTTTCGCGGTCGCAAACTGATGGGCCGGGTGGATGAAGGCTCGCTGGTTCCCTATTACACCCGGGGTGAAATCAAAAAGAAGGGCGGCAAGGCGCTGGCCTGGGGTTCTCCGGCGGATGTTTTCTTTTTGCAGGTTCAGGGGTCTGGCCGCCTGCATTTCAAGGATGGTCGTATCATGCGGGCGGCCTTTGCCGGTCATAATGGCCATGCCTATACCTCTATCGGGCGGATCCTGATCAAAGAGGGCGAGCTGGATGCGGGCAAGGCCTCCAAAGGCGGCATTGAAAAATGGATGGCGGCGGCGGGCCCAGAAAAAACCAGGGCCCTGATGAACCGCAATGATCGTTATGTGTTTTTCAAGGCCAAGCCTGTTCTGGATACAACTCTTGGTCCCATCGGCACCCAGGGTGCTCCGTTGACTGCGGGGGCATCTCTGGCGGTGGATCCGGGGCTATATCCTCTGGGTACACCGATTTGGGTGGCAACCCGTTTGCCGCAAAATGATCGGGACTGGAAGGGTCAGGAAACCCGCTTTTTGGCCATTGCCCAGGACACGGGCGGCGCCATAAACGGCCCCATGCGTGGCGATCTTTTTCTGGGCTCGGGAGCCAAGGCCGGACGCTTGGCCGGGATTGTCAAACACGCGGCGCACTGGTGGATTTTGATGCCACGCACAAAGGCCAGCGAGGCAACAGGGCCAAAAACGTGACCCGCCGCCCCGATGATGACGAAGATGAAACGGGGCAGTTCCTGTGGGAGCGGGTAAAGGCCAGCGTCTCCCCCCTGCCGCGCCGTAAACCATCTGGCCCGGCGCACAAAACGGCCGGACCGGTAAAATACCAAAAGGCGGCGCCGGCACTTCGGCCTCGTGATTTTATCGACCGGCCCATGGTGGGGCGGCCCTCCGTACAAAGAGTAAAACGAGCAAAGCCGCCGGCCCTGCCCGAAGATCGCTCTTCCCATAAAAAAGTCCGCCGGGGCCAGATAGAGGCCCAGGCCCGCCTTGATCTGCACGGCAAGCGCCATGACGAGGCTCGCGCCTATCTGTTGCGCCGTCTGGATGAATATGCCCACGAGCATATCCGCTGTGTGCTGGTAATTACCGGGCGGGGGATTCGCGATGAGGGGGTGTTGCGCACCGGCCTGCCCAACTGGATGGCCGAGGGGGTTTTTCGGGCACTGGTTTCAGGCTATGCCCCGGCCCACACGCGCCATGGTGGCAAGGGGGCCTGGTACATATTTTTGCGTAAAGTGCTGTAATTACAGGATAAATTTGGAAAGGTCGGTATTGCGCGAAAGCGATTCCAGCCTTTCCATTACATAGGCCTTGTCGATGGCAATGGTTTGGCCCTGATTTTCCGAGGCAGTAAAACTGATCTCTTCGAGCAGTTTTTCCATCACCGTTTGCAATCGCCGGGCACCAATGTTTTCAACACTGGCATTTACCGAGGCAGAGATATCGGCAATCGCCTCAATGGCTTCGTCCTTGAAGTCCAGTGTCACCCCTTCGGTTTCCATCAACGCAATATATTGCGAGATCAATGAGGCCTCTGGCTCAGTCAGAATGCGGGCGAAATCTTCGCGGGTCAGGGCGCGCAGCTCTACCCGGATGGGCAAGCGGCCCTGTAGTTCGGGCAACATGTCGGATGGCTTGGCAACATGAAAAGCCCCCGAAGCAATAAATAGAATATGATCTGTTTTTACCGGGCCGTGCTTGGTGGTCACCGTGGTGCCTTCGATCAGGGGCAACAGGTCGCGCTGTACCCCTTCGCGGGAAACATCGCCGCCCTGACGTTCGGATCGGGCGGTAATTTTATCGATCTCGTCCAGAAAGACGATGCCGTCATTCTCAACAGCAGCAATGGCCTCGGCGGTGATCTGGGTCTCGTCCAACAGGCGGTCACATTCTTCTTCGACCAAGGGCGCGTAAGCATCTTTTACGCGCAGGCGGCGGGTTTTGGTTTTGGCGCCAAAGCCCTTGCCCAGCATTTCACCCAGATCCAGCATGCCCATGCTGCCACCGGGCATGCCCGGGATTTCCAGGGCCTGAAACGGGGAGGCATTATCGGGAAGGTCAATATCCACTTCCTTGTCATCCACATCGCCAGCCCGCAGACGGGTACGAAAGGATTCGCGCGTGGCGGCGCTGGCGTTTTCGCCAACCAACGCGTCCAGAACACGCTCTTCGGCGGCGGCCTCGGCACGGGTGCGCACCGCGGCGCGTTTGTCTTCGCGCACCATGATCAGTGCCATTTCAACCAGATCACGGACAATCTGTTCCACATCGCGGCCCACATAACCGACCTCAGTAAATTTGGTGGCCTCGATCTTGATAAACGGCGCTCCGGCCAATTTGGCCAGACGGCGGGCAATCTCGGTTTTGCCAACGCCGGTGGGGCCAATCATCAGAATATTCTTGGGGGTAATTTCGGCCTTTAAATTGTCGGCGACACGGCGGCGGCGCCAGCGATTGCGCAAGGCCACGGCCACGGCGCGCTTGGCACCACTTTGGGCAACAATATGTCGGTCTAGTTCGGCAACGATCTGCCGGGGGGTAAACTCGGTCATGGGATTCCTGATCTAATCAGCCTGGGTAAGAACTTCGACGGTCAGATTGCGATTGGTATATACGCAAATATCGGCGGCAATATCCATGGCGCGCCGGGCAATGGTTTCGGCATCGTCTTCATAGGCGTAAAGCGCCATGGCCGCGCTAAGGGCATAATTGCCTCCTGATCCTATGGCGGCAATATCGTTTTCTGGCTCCAACACATCGCCGGCCCCGGTCAACAGATAAAAGGACTTAGCATCCGCAACAATCAACATGGCCTCCAGACGGCGCAAAAACCGATCTGTGCGCCAATCCTTGGCCAGTTCGACACAGGCTCGCGCCAATTGCGAGGGATATTGTTCCAGCTTGGCCTCAAGGCGTTCAAACAGGGCCAGCGCATCAGCGGTGGAGCCGGCAAAGCCTGCCACCACACCAGAGGTGCCAAGGGGGCGTACCTTCTGGGCATTGCCCTTCATAATGGTTTGACCGATAGAGACCTGGCCATCGCCGGCGATGACCGTTTTGCCGTTTTTGCGCACCGCCAGAATGGTGGTGCCGCGCCAACCGGGAAAGGCGGTTTTCTCTGCACTGGTATTCACAAGCAACCTCACAAGATGTTGTGACGACCATGTGGCCCTTTATCCGCAATGGTTCAAGGGTACTTTTCAGGGATGGTGCTTATATGGCTTCGGCAAAGCTAGGCGTTTCAGCCCGTGTCAGGTTCTCTTTTTCGGCGGCCAGCATGCTTACCAGCTCGGCTTCGACCATGGGTTTGGCAAAATAATACCCTTGTACATAATCACAGCAATGCAATTGCAAAAAGGCAAAGTGTTCACGGGTTTCCACCCCTTCGGCTACGGTGCGATACCCCAGGCTTTCGGCCATGGCCAACACGGTTTGGACAATCACCCGGGCGTGTTTGTCCTCGGTCATGGATTGTACGAAGGACTGGTCGATCTTGAACACATCAAAGGGCAGGCGGGTCAGATAGGCCAGACTGGAATGGCCGGTGCCAAAGTCATCAATGGCAAAGCGTACGCCCTTTTCCCGCAAGGGGCCGATTTGTTCCAGCATCCGTTCCGGATTGGTCATGGCCACGCTTTCGGTCAGTTCCAGCTCCAGTTTGGAGGGGGGCAGACCGGCACGGTCCAGGGCCTTGAACACCGCCTGGGTAAAATCATTACTGGCAAATTGCAGCGCCGAAACATTTACCGCCACGCCACAGTTATAGCCGGCCTCTTCCCAGCGCGCCGCGGCCAGACAGCTCTCTTCAAGGACAAAATCACCAATTTCCCGGATCAGGCCGGATTCTTCGGCGGCTTCAATAAATTCTCCCGGCCCAACCAGCTTGCCCGAGGGTTGTTGCCAGCGCACCAGCGCTTCACAGCCCGCAATCGTGCCTTCGCGCACATCAATCTTTGGCTGGTAATGGACCACAAATTCGTTTTCACGCATGGCCCGGCGCAATTCATTTTGCAGGGTCATGCGGCGAATGGCCTTTTGCGACATGGAGGGTTCGAAAAAGCACCAGGTGGCCCCGCCGTTTTTCTTGGCCTCATCAATGGCAAAATTCACACTGGTCAAAAGATTACGCGCATCCCCCGCATCATGAGGATAAAGGGCAATGCCAATGCGCGCTGACAGACAGGCATTATGGCCAGACAGATCAATCGGTGCGGCAATTTCATCTAAAATGGCATTGGCCATGCTCTGAATTTCCGGGGCCGAACGGGCGCCGGGGATCAAGATGCCAAACTCATCACCGGAAAGCCGTGCCAACAGGGGTCGTGCCTTGCCAGCGGCCGCAGCAAATTTGGGGGCATAGGCCGCCAACACCTTGCGCAGGCGCTGGGCAATAATGGTCAGGATGCGGTCACCCTCTTCCTGCCCATAGGCGTCATTAAAGCGTTTGAAACCATCCAGATCGATCAACAACAAGGCCCCCGGGGGGCGGTCCAGCCGGACATATTTCTGTAATTGTTCGTTAAAGGCGGTTTTATTGGCCAGCCGGGTCAAACTATCGCCATAGGCCAGCCACCGGGTGCGATCAAAATTGGATTTCAAGCGTTCCAGCATGGTGTTGAAATTAGAAGACAGCTCGCCCAGTTCATCATTGTTGGAAATTTCCAGGCGTACGCTCAGATCACCGGCGGCGGCCTGGGCGGCGGCCTGGTTAAGAGCGGCCAGAGGTGACATCAGGCGGATGAAAACCAGCAACCCCCCTGGCACCGCCACTCCTAACAGGATCAAACCCCGCCAGGTGTTTTTGATGATCAGGGCCAACAGGCTGGCCTGGTTAAGCGTCAGATCATAGGAATGACGGATTACTGCGCTAAGGCGGCCGTTTTCAAACAGGGGTACGGAGCTGTAAAGCACGCCGCCCCGTACCTGAATACTGGCATGGCCAGTCCGCACGGCCCGGGTGAAGCCTTGGTCCTTGTATCGGGTCTGGTTTTTTGTTTTTGGAAAAAGCACCCGCCCGTCCGGACTAAGGACACGAAGGCCCAATACGCCGGTTTGTTCGGTCAGGCGGCGCCGGGTTTGTTCAACCACCGCATCGTCTTTGGACAACAGTGCCGGGGTCAACGCCGCGGCACTGGCATTGGCCAGGGCCAGTCCCTGGGCCTGGGCATGGGCATTGCGGTCATAACGCTCCAGCACAGCGCTCAGCACCACCACCACAATGGATGCCAAAAGCGCCGCCAGGCCAATAAGCAATAAAGCCTTGAAAACCAGACTGGAACAAATGCGACGGGTACGATTCACTAAACGGCCTCGGGTTACGGTCTTAACCCTAATGCAATATCAACAAAGCCGTTTCCGGGGTGTTAACCGTTATCAGAAAGTCCACACAGCTGTTGCAGATTTTTTCGTGCCCGGGCGCCGTAATGAGATATAATTTCGGCCGCCACCACCGAGCCAAGCCGCCCGCATTCCGCCAACGGCAATTCACGGGACAGGCCATACAGAACCCCGGCGGCATAAAGATCACCAGCCCCGGTGGTATCAACAATCTTTTCAATGGGTTTGGCCTGGATAAGGGCGGTTTCATCGGCGCTGATCAATACGGACCCTTTTTCGCTGCGCGTAACCGCGGCAAAGGCACAATCGTGGCGAACCTGATCCAGGGCACGGTCAAAGTCATCGGTTTCATAAAGCGCCAGCAATTCAGCTTCATTGGCAAACAGAATATCAATATGACCACGCACCAGATGCAAAAAAGAGGGTCTGTGCCGATCCACACAAAAAAGATCAGACAAGGTCAGGGCCGTTTTACGCCCCGCGGCGGCGGCAATCTCGGCGGCATGGATAAAGGCCTCTTTGGCCTCATCCTTATCAAACAAATAGCCTTCCATATAGGTTATGGCGGCATCCTGTATGACCGCCTCGTCCAGATCACCAATGCCAAACAGGGATGACGCTCCCAGATAGGTGGACATGGATCGTTGCGCATCCGGGGTCACCGCAATCAGGCACCGGGCGGTGCCGGGACCATTGACGAGGGGGCTTGTGTCAAAACTTGCCCCCGTGGCGCGCAAGTCATGGGAAAAGGTCTTGCCCAGGGTATCGTCTGCAACCTTGCCAAAATACGCAGTGCGGGCCCCCAGACTGGCCAGGCCGGCTATGGTGTTGGCGGCGGACCCGCCCGAGGTTTCGCTGGCCGGCGGAAAGGCGTCATACAGACTTTGTGCACGGTCTTCGTCGATCAGTGTCATCGAAGCCTTGGTAATGTCCTGTTCCGTCAGGAAGGTGTCTTCCACCGGCGCAATCACATCCACAATGGCATTGCCGATCCCTAAAACGTCATACTTTGCCGGATTGGCCATATTTATTTCCTTTAAAACTATTCTGAAGGGGCAGAGGCAGGCTCTAGACGACAGGCTAGAACGCGCGGATCAAAGACACCGCCCATCAATAACATATTGCCCGCATGAGCGCCCACGGAAGCCCCGGAAAGCGGATCACCAAGGGAAAGATAAATCTCGCGTATGGTCTTGTCTCGGGGATCAATTTTTATGATTTGCGACGGGCTGCGCTTGGCTCCGTCCTTGGCATGTTTGGAAAAGGTCAGCAATTTGGGGTGACCTGCCACCCACAAAACGCCGTCTTCATCTACATCAATATTATCAACACCGGTATGCAGATAAATTTCGTCGCGTAAGGTCAGCGCCCCGGTTTTCAGGTCGCGGTCATAAAAGCGCACGGATTGATCAATAATGGCCCCAAGATAAAGCTTGGTGCCATCATGGCTGAGCGCAACCCCGTTGGCATAGCCGATTTCATTGGCGGCGATCTGGGTTTTCTGGCCATCAAAATAGACCAGATTGCCGTTTTGCTTGCGCAAGAGAACTTCAAACAGCTCTCCCTTGCTCCCATAGGGAACGCCCAGATCATTGCTGGTATAAAATGCGTTTTCACCGGCGGCGGCCACATCGTTTGGACGCTTGATCAGGGGATCGGTAACCGCATGATCAAAAACCAGAACGCCGTTCTCTATGCGAAAAATAATGATCCGGCTTTGCGACCAATCGCCGTGTTCGATCACAAACAGGCGACGGACACCATCTTCGCCAACCCACAGATCCACACCATGAGGTGAAAAAAGGTCGGCATCATAGCCTTTAATTTTCATTTTATGGGCGCTTTGCGGCTCGCCCAGCGGCATTACCCAGATAGCGCCGGGTTTTTCACGGTGGCGCCGGTCATGGCTGGAAATATAGGCTAGGGCCTTTTCACGATCGATGACAATGTCTTCGGCCCCGATAATGCCTTCAACGCTTTCACACTGTCCGTCAAAATGCGGGCGCAGGCTAGTCATCTCTCCGGTCCATTTCAGGGTGTTCCACCAAAAATATGAAACCCCGATGACCAGAACAATCATGGCGGTGATTATCAATTGTGCCAAGCGTCCCATGATCACGTCCCCTTTTTTACCTGTGGCATTTCGGCTAGCGCGAAAGGCGGGTCATTGCAAGCGTTGCACGCTCTTTGCTTTTCATTGCCGGGCGTCCGCGCTAGAAGGACGACATGTTTTTGATGGACCTTTGGTATTTTGGCGCCTTGTCTTCGCAGGTGAAAACCGGCGCGCCAATCTCTGTGCAAATTGCCGGACAGCTGGTGCTGATTGGCCGTGATGAGGCCGGACAGGTGTTTGCCCTGCGCGATATCTGTCCACATCGGGCCATGCCCTTATCCCAGGGCCAGCAGGTCACCAGTGCGGACGGGCAAACCCGCATTGAATGCCCCTATCATGGCTGGCGATTTGGGGTGGACGGGGTCTGCAAGGCAATCCCCTCGCTGACGGATACACAAAAAGAGGCCATGGACCTTGGTAAAATCCGCACCCGGGCCTATCCGGCGGATGAGGCCCAGGGCCTGATCTGGATTTATATTGGCGAAGATGGGGCCGCCGCGCCCATCTTGCCGGCGCCGCGCCTGGACCATGTGGGCGAAACCGCGCCGGGCCTGCATGTTTCCATGACCTTTGATTGCCCGCTGGACCATGCGGTCATCGGCCTGATGGACCCGGCGCATATTGCTTATATTCATCGCCAATGGTGGTGGCGCACGGCCAAGTCAGTGCACAATAAAGAGAAAAAATTTGGCCCGGTCCCGCGCGGCTTTTCCATGCTGCCCCATGTGCCTTCCTCCAATTCGTTTTTATACAAATTGCTGGGGTCAAAGCCGGAAACCGAAATTCGTTTTGAACTGCCGGGTCTGCGTACCGAATATGTGCTGGTGGGGGGCCGACAGGTTACCGGCTTTACCGCTGTGACTCCGGTGGACGCGCACAAGACCCAGATCACCATTGCACTTTACTGGAACCACCCCCTGTTAAACCTCATCCCCAATTTCCTTCTTAAAAATGCTATCACCACCTTTGCCGGCCAGGATCGCGATGCGGTACAGGCGCAACAAAAAGGCTTGAGTTTTGACCCTAAACTGATGCTGATACATGATGCAGATGTGCAGGCCATGTGGTATTTCAAACTGAAGAAAGAATGGGCCGCGGCCCGTGCCGAAAACCGGGATTTTGAAAACCCGGTCAAACCCGCCACTTTGCGCTGGCGCAGCTAGGAAGAAAAACACATGCTGATGTTTATCAATATTGTTATTGGTTTGGCGGTGGTTTCCGTCGTGCTGGTTCTCATTTACGGGGTGGTCACCATGGCCAAAGGCGGCGAAGGCGCCCACGCCAAAAGCAATGTTCTGATGCGCTGGCGAGTGGGTATACAGGCCTTTGCCATTTTGGCCATTCTGGCTGGGTTTTACGTGAAAAACAAAATGCGCGGCGGCTAACGCCTTGGTTAAACTCAATAAAATCTACACCCGCACCGGCGATGGCGGCGACACCCATCTGGTCGGTGGTTCACGAACCAGCAAGGCGGACTTGCGCGTTACCGCCTTTGGTGATGTGGATGAAACCAACAGCGCCCTTGGTCTGGCCATTTGTGCAATAGAGGATGACGGGTTGAAAACTGCAATGCTGCGGGTGCAAAACGATTTGTTTGATCTGGGGGCAGATCTGGCCAATCCGGGGCAGGATGCAACCGATGAGCCCGCCCCCTTGCGCATGACCGCCGAACAGGCAACCTGGCTGGAGGCACAGATTGATCAATATAATGACGATCTGTCCGCCTTGCGCAGCTTTGTCCTGCCGGGGGGAGAAGAGGCCAGTGCCCGCCTGCATCTGGCCCGGGCCATTTGCCGCCGCGCCGAACGCAAGGCAGTGGCCTTGGCCCAGGGCGGCCCGGTCAATATCCACGCGCTGATTTATCTGAACCGCTTATCAGACTTTCTTTTTGTTGCCGCGCGCTGGTGTAATCTGAAGGGTGCGGGTGATGTGTTGTGGGTGCCCGGCGGCGATCGCTAGACCCTGACCCTGAATTCACTGAAAATATTGCGGTGCAGCACTGGACGTTGTGCCCATCAATGGCGATATTGCCGCCAGAATGTTAATGAGGAGCGTGACCATGAAGGTTCTCGTACCCGTAAAACGGGTGATCGACTATAACGTCAAGGCACGGGTCAAACCCGATGGTTCCGGCGTGGATCTGGCCAATGTGAAAATGTCCATGAACCCCTTTGGTGAAATCGCGGTTGAAGAAGCGGTTCGCCTTAAAGAAAAAGGGGTGGTCAGTGAAATTGTGGTGGTCTCTATTGGACCAACCCAGGCCCAGGAAACCATTCGCACGGCGCTGGCCATGGGGGCCGATCGCGGCATTCTGATCCAGACAGACGAAACCGTAGAACCCCTAAGCGTTGCCAAACTGCTCAAAGCCGTGGTCGAAGAAGAAAAACCGGACCTGGCCATTTTGGGCAAACAGGCCATTGATGATGATGCCAACCAGACCGGCCAGATGCTGGCGGCGCTTCTGGACTGGCCACAAGGCACCTTTGCCTCCGAGCTGGAAATTGCCGACGGCAAGGCCAAGGTCACCCGGGAAATCGATGGCGGCCTGCAAACCCTTGCGGTTGAGCTGCCCGCCGTGATTACCACGGACTTGCGCCTGAACGAGCCGCGCTATGCCAGCCTGCCCAACATTATGAAGGCCAAGCGCAAACCGATTGATATGAAAACTCCTGATGATTATGGCGTGGCGCTGGAAACCCGTCTGGAACAGATCAAGGTAGAAGAGCCGCCCAAACGCCAGGCCGGGGTAATTGTAGAAAGCGTTGCCGAACTGGTGGACAAACTGAAAAACGAAGCGGGGGTAATCTGATGGCCATTCTGGTTGTTGCCGAACACGATAATGCACACCTTAGCGATGCCACCAACAAAGCGGTGACCGCCGCGTTGAAAATGGGTGGTGATGTAGACGTTCTGGTTGCTGGCGAAAATGCCGGCGATGTGGCGGCTGAGGCCGCCAAAATAGAGGGGGTGCGCGCCGTTCTTCATGCGGACGGCCCCACACTGGCCAAGCAATTGGCAGAAGCCATGCAGGCGCTGATTGTGCCTTTGATGGGTGATTATGACGCAGTGCTGGCCCCGGCCACCACCAGCGGCAAAAACTTTCTGCCCCGTGTGGCCGCCGCTCTGGATGTGATGCAAATCTCTGAAATTGTCTCGGTTGAGGCGCCAGATACCTTTGTGCGTCCCATTTATGCGGGCAATGCCATGCAGACGGTCAAGTCCACCGACAAGATCAAGGTTATCACCGTGCGCCCCACCGCTTTTGATGCGGCCGGCAATGGTGGCTCTGCCAGTGTAAAAAGCATTGATGCGCCCGCCGGGCCATTTAAATCCGCCTTTGTTTCCGAAGAACTGACCCAGTCAGATCGTCCGGAACTGACCGCCGCCAAGATCGTTATCTCCGGCGGGCGCGGCATGGGCTCTGGCGAAAACTTTGCCATGATCGAACGCATTGCGGACAAGCTGGGCGCCGCCGTTGGTGCCTCCCGTGCCGCCGTGGATGCGGGCTTTGTGCCCAATGATTATCAGGTCGGCCAGACCGGCAAGGTTGTGGCGCCAGAGCTGTATATTGCCGTTGGTATTTCCGGGGCCATTCAGCATTTGGCCGGGATGAAGGATTCCAAAGTGATCGTCGCCATTAACAAGGACGAGGATGCGCCCATCTTCCAGGTGGCGGATTACGGCCTGGTGGCGGATCTCTTCAAGGCTCTGCCAGAGCTGGAAGAGGCGCTATAGACCCGCATGGCGGTCATGGATGGCACGGACCTTGCGAAATTACATGGGCTTTGTCCAAAAAGGGGACACCTCATGTCTGAGCATACGTCTGATTACAAACCCATCGTGCCGCGCAAGTTTTTTACTTGTCTGGCCCTGGCCGGTATTGCCGGTGCATCTTTTGCGCTCACTCGCTGGAGTGACGGTATTATGGAGCTGGTCGCCTGGATTATCCTGGCCTTTTGTGCTGGGGGTCTGGTGTCGATAATGCAGCGACGCCGCGATTAATCTCTAATCGCGCACGGCGGCGATCAGGGCACGCGCCTCTTCGCCATTCCAGTCCGCGCCGCCGGAAAGTCGTGCCCGCTCTATACCGTTCTTGTCATAAAGCACGGTGATGGGCAGGCCAGACGGCAGGCCTGGTACGGATAATTTTTGCGCCAAGGCAAAACGGTTATCGTGATAAAGCGGCAGGTTTTTTATGCCCGCCTTGGCCAAAAAGGCTTCTGCATCGGCCTTTGAACGATCCATGTCCACGGCCAGCACCATAAAGTCATCACTGCCCAGTTCGCCCTGCAGGCGGTCCAGCGATGGCAGCTCCTCTACGCATGGCCCGCACCAGCTGGCCCAGAGGTTCAGCAATACGGTACGTCCTCGAAAATCCGCCAGAGTCACCTTGCCATCAGGGCCGTCAAATTCGGCCATGGGCTGGGCGGGGGGCGTTTTTAACAACACCAATTCCTGCATTTCCCCCACCGCATAAGCGGCCAAAGGGTTGCGCGCGGCCTTTGGGGTCGATAGCGATTGCACAATAACGTACAAAATAAATGCTGCCCCGGTGGCGGCAAGAACAATAAATGCTGTTTTTCTGAATGTGGACATAAATTGATTTTAGGCTGAAACAACCCAGATGACAAAAGACAATAACACCGCCAAAGACCAAACGGCCAATGCCTTGTGGGGCGGGCGTTTCGACGGCGCCCCCTCTTCGATAATGGAGGCCATCAATGCCTCGATCGGTGTGGACAAACGCATGGCGGCACAAGACCTTGCCGGATCCTCTGCTCATGCAGCCATGCTGGCGGCCTGTGGCATTATCAGCCGGGATGATGAAGCGGCGATCCAAAAGGGCCTGAAAGAAATTGGCGAGGACATCCGGGAGGGAAGGTTTACCTTTTCCACCACCTTGGAAG
>WFTT01000101.1 GCA_015485335.1 Robiginitomaculum sp. | reverse complement strand
CTTGCCGAGGATCAGGAAATCAAACTGGATCGCCAGGCGTCGCACTATGTGGCCAATGTCATGCGCCGCCGCGTGGGCGATCCTTTGCGCCTGTTTGACGGGCAAAGCGGGGAATGGCTGGCACGGATAACACAGATTGCACGCAAAGCGGTACAGGTACGTATTGAAACACAAAGCCGCCCCTTTACCACGGTGCCGGAAGTATGGCTGTTGTTCGCGCCGGTGAAAAAATCACGCAGCGAATTTATGGTGGAAAAAGCCACCGAATTGGGCGTGCGGGCCCTGCAAAGCGTGCAGACCCGGCGCACCACGGCACGGCCATTGCGCGATGATCGCATGGCCTTGATTGTCCGCGAGGCGGCTGAGCAGACCGAACGGCTGGACCTGCCAGACATCCTTGCGCCCGCGCCTTTGGAAACGGTCTTGGAAAACTGGGATGAGGAACGGACGCTGATATTTTGTGATGAAGCCGGCGAGGATGCGGACCAGCCCTGGGGTGGCGAACATGGCCGGGCGCTGCCCATGCTGGAAAGCCTTCAGGCAGACCCGCCCGGCCAAAAGAGCGCCATTCTGATCGGCCCGGAAGGGGGCTTTGCCCCTGAGGAACGGGAAATTCTGCGTGGCTGTGCCTTTGTGCGCCCGGTGACCCTGGGGCCGCGCATTTTACGCGCCGACACTGCGGCGGTGGCGGCGCTGAGCCTGTGGCAGGCCATAAATGGTGACTGGAAAACAGCAAAATAATCAGGGTTATTGCTGCTCTTCTCCAGTTTGTGACTTGCCCTTGGGAAAGCACCTTCCTAAATCATGATCTTCGGGCTGAAGGAGAGGCTGTATGTCTGCCATGGATAAGAACGCGCCGGTTGAGGATAAATCGGCGCTGGTGGGATACCTTGCCTCTGGGTGTAAACCCCCCGAGGATTGGCGCATCGGCACCGAACATGAAAAGTTTGGTTTTCGTTTGAGCGATCATGGGCCATTGCCTTATGACGCCAAGGGGCCAAGCATTTTGAAAATGCTGGAAGGCCTGCAACGCTTTGGCTGGGCCCCGATGGTCGAAGAAGGTTATATGATCGGCCTTTCGCGGCAAGGGGCGACCATCACACTGGAACCGGGTGGCCAGTTCGAGCTTTCCGGTGCGCCGTTAAAAGATATTCACGAAACCTGTGCCGAGGTGAATGCGCATCTCAAAGAGGTCAAAACCGTGGCCGATGAAATGGGCGCAGGCTTTCTGGGCCTTGGCTTTTCCCCGGTAACCAGCCTCGAAGACACCCCCATCATGCCCAAGCCGCGCTATAAGATCATGCGCGATTATATGCCCAAGGTCGGGCGGCTGGGCCGTCAGATGATGTTCCGCTCGTGCACGGTTCAGGTCAATCTGGACTTTGCCTCAGAGGCCGACATGGTGAAAAAGTTTCGCACCTCGCTGGCGCTACAGCCGGTGGCTACGGCGCTGTTTGCCAATTCCCCTTTTGCCGATGGGCGGCCGAACGGGTTTTTGTCTTACCGCAGCTATATCTGGGGCGATACGGATCCGGACCGCACTGGCATGTTGCCGTTTGTGTTCGAAGAGGGCTTCGGGTTCGAGCAATATGTGGACTACGCGCTGGATGTACCGATGTATTTCGTCAAGCGTGATGGGCATTATCTGGATGCCTCGGGTAAAAACTTTCGCGATTTTATGGCTGGCAAGCTGGATATTCTGCCCGGTGAAAAACCGACCCTGAAAGACTGGGAAGATCATATCTCCACCCTTTTTCCCGAAGTGCGCCTGAAAACCTTTCTGGAAATGCGCGGCGCCGATGGCGGGCCATGGTCGCGCCTGTGCGCTCTCTCTGCCTTCTGGACGGGCATTTTTTATGATGACCAGGCGCTGGGTGAAGCCTGGGAACTGGTCAAGGACTGGAATGAATATGAACGCGAAAGTTTGCGCCGCACCGCGCCAACCCTGGGTCTGAATGCCCCGTTTCGTGAAACCACCATGCAAAAAATTGCGCAAAATGTGCTGGAAATCTCTCATGGTGGGCTAAAGCGCCGTTGCCGGTGTAACCATTATGGCGAAAATGAAAGTCTGTTTTTGCGGGGCATGGAAGACATCGCCCGTTCCGGCATTACCCCCGCTGAAGAGCTGATCGCCTGTTATCATGGCGAATGGGAAGGCGATCTGGATATGATTTTCACCGCCGGGGCATATTGATACGTAAAGTGTTGGGTAGCCATGCAATTTTGGTCAGTTGCTTCACATCTGAAAAAAGAACATAATAGAAACATTGATAATATTTAATAATGGAGCATCCCATGATCGGATACGTCACCCTGGGCACTAATGACTTTGACAAGGCGGCGGCATTTTATGATGCGCTGTTGGCGGAACTTGGCGGCAAACGCATGATGGAAGAGGATACGTTTATCGCCTGGTCCGCCGGTGATGGCGCCGCTGTTTCCATTATCAAGCCATTCGACGGCAAAGAGGCCTGCGTAGGCAATGGTACCATGGTGGCGCTAGCCGCCAATTCCACCGATCTGGTGGATAAGGTGTATGCCAAAGCCATTGAACTGGGTGGGGCTTGCGAAGGCGAACCAGGGCCGCGCGGGGAAAGCGGCTTCTATGCCGGTTATTTTCGCGACATGGACGGCAACAAGCTGAACGTCTTTACCATGCCCGGCATGGGTTGATCGCGATCTATGGCTGGGTCCCGGGTCTCACGCCCGGGAACCCCTTGAGGGGGCGCCCCCCATCTGTCATTGCCCGGACGAGCCGGGCAATGACATGGATGTTATAATCGCCCCTTATGCTGAGCCTGTCGAAGCACGAGGGGTACTGCTTTCATCCTTCGACAAGCTTAGGATGAGGTGGTGGAATTGAATATTACGCTCCCTGATCCCCAGGCGCGAATTCCCCATCAGTACTTGAGTGCGCCCCCCCGCCGTGCTTTGTTGCCCGCCAACGCGAATCTAAGAGAACGCGACACATAAATTGGGGAGTACCATCGTGGCAGCAGACAAAGCACAGGTTGCAAACACCGGCTTACATGACACATCATTTTTTGGCCATCCGCGCGGATTGGCCATTTTGTTCGCAACCGAAATGTGGGAGCGCTTTTCCTATTACGGGATGCGCGGCCTGCTGATCATTTATCTGACCCAGCATTTTTTATTCTCTGATGAACGCTCGGCGCTGATTTACGGGGCCTATGTCTCGCTGGTTTATGTGATGGCCATTTTTGGTGGCTCGCTGGCCGATAAATATCTAGGACAGCGAAAGGCGGTCACTTTTGGGGCCATTTTGCTGGTCATGGGGCATTTCGGCATGGCGTTCGAAGGTTCCGGCTCCAAGGAAATCATGACCTATCAGGGCACCGAATATCAGTTGACCCTGGAAGGGCGCGGCGGTGATGCCACCCAGATTATCCTCTCTGATACGGGCAAGTCAGAAATTTCCTTTAATGATGATGCCAGCCAGATGATCATTGCAGATCCGGCGGCTGTTGGCCTGCCTGGTGTTATTGATACGGCGTCTTATCAAACCCATAAAATTCGCGAGCCGCTTTTTGTAGCCATACTGTATTTGTCTCTGGCATTGATTATTGCGGGGGTTGGCTTTTTGAAGGCCAATATTTCCACCATTGTCGGCGAGCTGTACGAGCTTGGCGATCCGCGTCGCGATTCCGGTTTTACCATATTTTACATGGGCATTAATCTGGGCGCGTTTTTTGCCTCGCTGACCGCCGGTACGCTGGGCATTGTGTATGGCTGGAAATACGGCTTTGGCCTTGCCGGCATTGGCATGCTGGCCGGCCTGTTGACGTTTTTGAAGTTTCAACCCTGGCTGGAAGGCAAGGCAGAGCCGCCCAACCCTGAAAAGCTGAAACAAAAGGTTTTTGGTCCGATCAATGTGGAATGGGCGTGTTATTCCTCGGCATTGCTGATTATGGCGGTGGCCATTGCATTGATCATGAACCCTGAACCGGCGGCCAAGCTGATGGCGGGCACCGGTATTATCATGTTTGTTTTCCTGATCAGCTACAGCCTGGTAAAACTGCAAGGCAAAGAGCGGACCCGCATGTGGGCGGCCATCTATTTTGCGCTGGCACAAATTCCATTCTGGTCTCTGTTTGAACAGGCTGGCTCGTCGCTGAACCTCTTTACCGACCGTCTGGTCGATCGCAGCTTTTTAGGCTGGTCGGTACCCGCGCCGGTATTCCAGTCCCTGAACGCCGGATTTATTTTCATCTTTGCGCCGATCATTGCCTGGTTATGGGTCTGGATGGCCAAACGTAAAATCGAACCCTCAACGCCGGTCAAATTTTCCTTTGGGGTATTGTTTGTCGGGCTAGGCTTTCTGGCGCTGGTTGCCGGAATGAAAACCACCGGATCCAGCGCGCTGACCCCGGTGATCTTTATTTTCCTGATTTACTGGATCCACACCATGGGCGAATTGCTGCTTTCCCCGGTTGGTCTGTCGGCCATGACCAAACTGGCTCCGCCGGTGGCCGGCGGTTTGGTGATGGGAACCTGGTTTCTCTATACCGGGTTGTCCAATTCACTGGCGGGCGTCATTGCGGCCGGTACCGGGGCAGAAACCATTGGCGGTAAAATCATCAATGCGGCGGCGGCCAAGGCGACCTATGCCGGCGTTTATACCAATGTGGCCTATGTGGCGATTGGGGTGGCGGTGTTCATGTTTGTGATCTCACCCATCATCAAAAAATGGATGCACGAGGCAGATTAGACCGGGGGCGGGTTTTGGCGATTTTCGCCAAGGCCCGTAAATCCCCCTGACGGAGAGTAAACGTGCAAAGCATGGGGGTAATCGGTCTGGGGGCCTTTGGGCAATTGCTGGTGGCGCAGATGCGCCCCCATTTTGACCTTACCGCCTATGATCTCTCGCCCCAGGCCCAGGCTTTTGCCCGCAAAGAGGGCGTAAAACTGGGCACTCTTGAAGATTGCGCCCGCGCCCGCCGGGTGGTGTTGGCCGTGCCGGTATTGCAGATTGGCCCGGTGGCCAGCGCCATTGCGCCCTATGTCCAGGCCGGTGCCACGGTGTTTGATGTGGCCTCGGTAAAATTGGGACCGGCCTCGGCCATGGCGGCGGCTTTGCCGGATCATGTGCGCATTATCGGCACCCACCCATTGTTTGGCCCGCAAAGCGCCAAAACCGGGCTTAAAGGGTTGAAAGTTTCCATCTGTCCGGTGCGCGGCGCTGGCCCAAAACGGGTGGAGCGCATCATTTCGTTTTTGCGCGATACCTTGCATTTGGATGCATTCCTTAGCGATGCGGATCGCCATGACCGGGACATGGCCATGGTGCAGGGCCTGACCCATTTGATCGCCAAGGTGCTGGACGAGATGGAGCCATTGCCCCGCCGCCAGACCACGCTCAGCTTTGATTATCTGGTCAATGCCATGCAATTGGTGCGCGGCGATTCGGACGAGCTGTTTCGCGCTATCGAGCGCGAAAACCCATACTCGGCCGATGTGCGTGAGACGTTTTTCCGCCTGATCGACGAGTTACGAGCCTCGCTGGAAAATGGTGATAGGGGAAAAGAAAGCGTTTAGCTGGCCGACTTGGGCAAGTTCTTTTCCACGGCCTTGCGCAGTTTTTTTGACATTGGCTTGACGATGGATGGGTAGGAGCCCACCAGATTACCGTCGGGGTCGATCAGGTATTTATGGAAATTCCATTTCGGGCCCGAGCCGATTTCCTGGCGCGCCCATTTGTAAAACGGATGGGCGTCATCTCCCTTGGTGACGATTTTGCTGGTCAGGGGGAAGTTGACGTTAAAATTCACTTCGCAGAATTTCTTGATCTCTTTTTCGCTGCCCGGTTCCTGGCCGCCAAAATCATTGCTGGGCGCGCCCAGTACTACCAGACCCTGATCGCGGTATTTTTCCCATAAGGCCTGCAGGCCTTCATATTGGGGGGTAAAGCCGCATTGCGAGGCGGTGTTGACCAGCAAAACGGTTTTGCCGCGATATTGTTCCAGCGGCAATGGATCGCCATCAATGGTGGTGAAGCTGTAATCATAGGCCGAGCCTTCGGCGGCCACCGCGCCCCCCATCAGGGCCAGATATCCCATGCCAGCAAAGCCCAGAACGGTGGTAATGCCCAGCGCGGTATAAAGGCCGCGGCGGCGCTTGGGTTTATGTGATTTAGCAGCTTCGGTCATGGCAGACTCCATAATGGGTTGCCACAGTGTATCGCGATTGCGGATCATTCGCTACTGATTTTATGGGGGCGGGTATCACATTTGCGTGGAAAGGGCGCGCAAGGCTTTGGCCAATTGCTGCACATCGTCAAGGCTGTTGTAGATGCTGGGGGTGATGCGCACACAGGCGCCTTTGGCCACACCGTCGCGGTGCACAGAAAAAATGCCATGATCTTTTAACAGGCGTTCCACAATGGCCTTATTGTCCGCCACGCTGGTTTTACCATCAAAGCGAAACGAGGTGATGCCCCCGTGCAAGCGCGGGTTATTGCCGGTCAGTACGCTCAGGTTTTTAATATCATGCACCTCATCCACCCACACATCGCGCAAATAACGCAGGCGCGCTTCCTTGTTCGCGGCACCAACCCGGGCATGATAATCAAACGCGGCGGGCAAAGTGATAATAGCGGCAAAATTGGTCGTGCCGGTGTGGACGCGCCCGACAATGCTATCTTTTTCATCCATCTCTGCCGATGGATTGGGGGCAATCGCATCCAATTGGTTTTCACGAATATACATCGCCCCGACACCAATTGGCGCACCAATCCATTTGTGCAGGTTAAAGCCAATAAAATCGGCACCGATATCATCGATCTTAACGTCCAACTGGCCATAGGAATGGGCCGCATCCACAATGACATCCACCCCGACGGCGCGGGCCATTTGGGTGACTTCTTTAACCGGAACTTGCAGGCCGGTGCGATGGCCAATATGGGTGAGCAGCAACAGGCGCACCTTGGGATTATCGGCCAATGCGGCGCGATAAAATTCAACCAAACCATCATAATCAATGGGTTCGGGGATGTTCAGGCGCACCACGTCACAGCTATTTTTTGCCGCCAGCACGTCCATCGCGGTGATCATGGAATAATAATCCAGATCGGCATACATTACCGCCTCGCCTACTTTTAGCCGGTTATAGCCATTGATCAGGCCTTGCAAGGCTTCGGTGGCATTGCGGGTCAGCACAATCTCGCCATCCTTTGCGCCCAGCTCGGTTGCAACACGCGCGGTTGCGGCCACAAAATCATCCTTAAAGCCGCGCCGGGCATAGTAAGAATTTTCGCGATTGACCATTTTTGTATGGTCCAGATAGGTTTCCAGAACCGGGCGGGACATCAATCCCCAATAGCCATTTTCCAGATTGATGATATCGGGGTCAACATCATAATCCTTGGCAATTTCGGCCCAGTATTTTTCGTCTTGTGTAAGATCCATAACGGTATTGGTCTCCTTGGCATTTTTGCCATGCACCCCAGCGGGTATAAAGGCCGCCGTGCCCAGCGCCGCCGCACCTTTCAGGGTGCTGCGCCGGGATATATCTTGTGTGTTTTCGCTCATGGCCTGTCCCCCAGAATTGTACTGTTGCCTGTTAATGTGTGGAAGCGGGGGGGAGTTTACAAGTCTGCTGCGCGATTTCGCACGCCCGGCTCTGGTGCCCCGCCTCATCCATGGTTATCCTGTTCCCATGTTTACGAGATTTTTTTCAGAATTACGGTCCGCCAAAGTGCCGGTGAGTTTGCGTGAATACCTGACGCTGATTGAGGCGTTGGACAAAAAGGTGATCCCTGACCGGGTTGAGGATTTTTACTATTTGTCGCGCTCGGCGCTGGTCAAAGATGAGCGCGATCTGGACAAGTTTGACCGGGTATTTGGCACGGTGTTCAAGGGGGTGGAGCGCACGGCCGATCTGGTGGGCGAGGCAGACATTCCCGAAGAATGGCTGCGCAAGCTGACCGAAAAATACCTCTCGGAAGAAGAAAAACGCGAGATCGAGGCCCTTGGTGGTTGGGACAAGTTGATGGAAACCCTGGCCGAGCGCTTAAAAGAACAAGAAAAGCGCCATCAGGGCGGCAATAAATGGATCGGTACCGCGGGCACCTCGCCCTTTGGTGCTCATGGCTATAATCCCGAAGGGGTGCGTATTGGTCAAAAGCACGGCCGCCATGGCCGGGCGGTCAAAGTATGGGACAAACGCGAATTTAAAAACCTGGCCGGGGATCGCGAACTTGGCACGCGCAATATCAAGGTGGCCTTGCGCCGCCTGCGCAAATTTGCCCGCGACAGCGCCGAGGAAGAGCTGGACCTGCAAGGCACCATTGATGCCACGGCCAAACAGGGCTGGCTGGATATTTTGATGCGGCCCGAACGGCGCAATACGGTCAAGGTGGCGCTGTTTCTGGATGTTGGCGGTTCGATGGACCCGTTCATCGACAAGTGCGAAGAGCTGTTCAGTGCGGCGCGGACCGAGTTCAAGCGCCTGGATCATTATTATTTTCACAACTGCCTTTACGAGACAGTGTGGAAAGATAATGTACGCCGCCGTTCCGAAGTGATCCCCACCTGGGATATCCTGCACACCTTGCCGTCTGATACCAAGATCGTCTTTGTTGGTGATGCCTCCATGAGCCCATACGAGATCACCGTGCCTGGCGGTTCGGTCGAACACTGGAATGAAGAGGCCGGGGCCTTGTGGCTGCAACGCGTGGTCGATATCTATACCGACGTTATTTGGCTGAACCCTACGCCGGAAAAATACTGGGACTATACCGCCAGTATTTCCATGATCGGCGATATTATCGGCCGCCACCGCATGTTTGCGCTGACCCTGGAAGGCATTGAAAACGCCATGAAGGAACTGGCGCGCTAACCCTTCTGCTTTGTCGCGTTAAAAAAAAGAGGCCGCCTGGCAAAAGCCAGACGACCTGTAGGTGCGGAGGTATTGGGTAATTCTTATCGTGCCCAGCGTGCCTGCAACTTGCCGGTTACCTGATTGCCAGAAACCGCCGCCGAAGCACCAAAGCTCCAGCGATTATTGATGCGATGGGCGATGGTGGTACCAAACCCAATGCGATCATTCACAATGCCAAAGCCGCCCGAAATGGCCAGGCTTTCCCCGGATGCCAGAAACATATCCGGCAGAGCCGCCACGCCGGCCAGTCCGCGCGCCTGTCTTTGCAGAGTTTGGAAATTGGCAAGGATCAGGCCGGAATTGGTGGAAATGCGTTCTGCATTTAGATCAATACGAGAGAGGTTCAGCGCAATCGCATCGGCATTGGCGGTAATCCGGTTGGAATTGATGGCAATGTTTCTGGTATTGGTTGCGATGTCCTGTGGTCGGGCAGCGGCCTGGGCAGGTCCGATATCACCATCGGCAAAGCCCGGTGAGCCATTAAGACCACCACCGGCATTGTCTGGGATGCCGTCCGCTTGCAGGCCATTCTGGTCTAATACCGGGCGGCCGGCTTCGTTTAGGCCATTGCCATTATTGTTCCCGTCAAACTGGCGATTTTGCTCACCGGGACCGTTCTGAATTTGACTGGCGTCTTTTAGGCTGCTGGCCTCGGCGGCCTGGGCAGGGG
Organism: Robiginitomaculum sp.; assembly: GCA_015485335.1. Taxonomy (GTDB): domain Bacteria; phylum Pseudomonadota; class Alphaproteobacteria; order Caulobacterales; family Maricaulaceae; genus Robiginitomaculum_B. The sequence continues at coordinate 42,176 of WFTT01000101.1, read as the reverse complement.
TGGAACTGGTCTCAGGCATGTCCACGGCCCCGACAATGCCTTCCACATTTGCTAGGCGGGTTTCTATATCGGCCAGCGTGGTTTGCAATGTGCCGCCATCGCCGGCGATATTTCCCAGGGCATCCGTGGTCAGGTAACCGGTCACAGCCCCCTGTGCCGCCCGTGATCCCGGCGTATCAATACCGGCAAAGGTATAGGTGCTGGTCAGCATGCCAAAAACAAACTGATTGGTACGAGACGTGATGGCGCCGTTGCCAAAGGCGGCCGAGCCATCAAAGCCAGCACTGGCCCCATTGCCGATGGCCATGGAATCTGCGCCTGTTGCATTGGCAAATGCCCCCAGAGCCGTTGATTTCGTACCATCTGCAACCGTGCCGGTGCCAAACGCGGTCCCTTCCAGCCCCCCAGCATTGGCCGAGGTGCCAATGGCGGTGCTCTTGTCCAGGGTGGCTGCCGCACCGGTGCCGATGGCAATGGCATCCGCGCCATTGGCTTTTGCACCCGCTGTGAGAAGGGCGCCGCTGTTGTCATAAACCGCGCCGCCAATGGCAATATTGCCTGCGCTGGCTGCCGTGGCGGCTTCGGCGGCAATGTTCGCACCGCCAATGGCCGTGGCACCATTGGCCGTCGCCGAAGCCAGGGCTCCCACGGCGATGGATTCCCGTGCTGTGCTTTTTGCGTTCGAGCCAAGGGCCGTGCTGTTGTCCCCCGTTGCATTACTGCTTTGTCCCAAAGCGGTGGCCGAGTCACCGCTGGCGGTGGCGATCTGGCCGACGGCGGTGCTGTTGCTGCCCGAAGCCAGCGATTCTGCCCCCACGGCGGTGGCAAAGGCCTTGTTCGCGGTGGCTTTCTGACCAAAGGCAGATGAGGCATCTCCCAAGGCATTGGCAGACTGGCCCAGGGCCGTGCTTTGTCGACCTTTGGCCTTGGCGAAATGACCCAGCGCCGTACTTTCTATCTCTGCGGCTTCGGCGGCGGCACCAAAGGCCGTGGCCTTGTCCTTGGCGGCCTTGGCCGCGGCACCGACAGAGGTGGAAGAAATGCCCAGCGCCGAAGCCCCGGTGCCCAGCGCCGTGGATACGCCGCCACTGGCAATGCTGCCTGCGCCAAAGGCAATATCACCCAAAGCACTGGCGGTTGCGCCAGAGCCGACGGCGGTGGCGGTTTCACCGGTTGCCTTGGCCCCCAGCCCAACAGCCGTGGTGGCGGTGTTGCTGGCGACACTGTCCTTGCCGATGGCGGTGGCCCCATCTGCGCTGGCGGCGCTATTAAAGCCCAATGCAGTTGCATTAAGCGCCGTAGCTTTGGCGGTGGCACCATAAGCCGTTGCCGCTGTGGCTGAGGCTTCGCTTAACGTACCAATGGCCGTGCCGGCTTCAGCACTTGCCAGACTGCCTGTGCCAATCGCAATTGCGTTTTTTGCGTTGGATTTGGCACCTCGTGTTACTAGCACATCATTGGCATCATAAACGGCACCGCCAAGTGCAATGGCACCATCTGCCTGTGCCAGAGCCGCATTCGTATCTGTTTCGCCAAAACCACCGGCTTCGAAGCCGCTGGCGGCACCAATGGCAATCGCGCCATTGGCACTGGCCTTGGAAAGGTTACCGACGGCAATGGCCTCGCGGGCGCTCGCTACACTCTGCCCACCCATCGCTATGGTATTGAGTTGAATGGCACGAGCATCGCCAAGCGCAATCGCATTGTCGGCTGCAGCTTCTGCGCCTACACCTATGGCTATGGAATCACGGCCAGTTGCTTTGGCAAAAGAGCCAAATGCAGAAGCCTGCAAGCCCGTGGCCAAACTGCTGGCACCAACGGCAGTTGTGCTCAAATTTTCGGCTTTAGCCGCTGAACCCAGTGCCGTTGAATCGCCGTTATCTGCAATGGCATTTGCTCCTATGGCGGTCGTGTTCACTTCTTTGGCTTTGGCAGAAAGGCCGATAGCAACAGTTTTCTCAGCATTGGCCAGGCTATTGGTGCCAATGGCCATGGCATTATCAAACAACGCCCGGGAGCCAACACCAATGGCCATGGCGGAAACGCCGCTGGCCGTGCTGCTGGCCCCAATGGCGGTGGCATTGTTCTTTGTCGCCTGCGCACTGGTGCCGATGGCTGTTGCACCGCTTTTATCCGCCTTGGAAAAGGCACCGATGGCGCTGGAAAAATCGCCGCTGGCGACGCTGCCCGCGCCAATGGCCGTGGTCGCCGTGGCGCTGGCTTGCGTTGAGGCGCCAAAGGCGGTGGAGGCGGTACCGGTTGCCCGGCTGCCCGCGCCAAAGGCCGATGAGGTGGCGCCTGTGGCGGCACTCGCGGTGCCCACGGCAGTGGTGCTGGTAGCGCTTGCTTGGCTGCCGGTACCATAGGCAGATGAGGAATTGCCTGTGGCCTGGCTACGCGTGCCGACAGCCGTCGTGCTGGCCGCACTTGCCTGTGTTCCCGTGCCTATGGCGACGGCATCCGTGCCTGTGGCCTGTGCGCCTTTGGTGACGGGATTGTCCTCTCTGTCAAATACACCGCCACCTATAGCAATGTTGCCAGCGCTACTGGCAAAAGCTGCATCACTGAATGGTATGCCATTAGAAGTGCCACTGCGAAGACCACCACCGATGGCTGTGGCACCAATTGCCGTTGTCAAGGCAGACCTCCCTAATGCAATACCCTGTCGTTGAGCAGCTTGTGCACCAGTTCCTAAGGCCGTTGAACCTGCGCCATTGGCAGATGCACTGGTTCCTATAGCCGTTGCACTCACAGCATTAGCTACAGCATCCCTACCAAAGGCTGAGCCATTGATATCGGTTACACGGGCATTAAACCCCACAGCTGTCGTACCACCAAATACTCCGGCAGAAGCACCTTCGCCACATTGAAGGCTGGCTGGATTGTCCCCTGCTTCACAGGCAGGGCCAGAATTTATGCTCTGAGGCCGAGCTGGGCTACCACTTCCACTTCCGCTTTTATTGCCCGTGCTGGCGGCAAATACCGGCAGGCCGCCGGGACCGGGGTGCAGCTGAGGCTGGGTATTTTTTTTATCTTCTGCCTCGTCTTTTGCTTTGTCCTTTTTATCTTTCTCATCGGCTTTTTTCACGACCTTTGTCGTGACCTGGCCATCGGGGGTGGCTGTTTCAACCTCTGCCCTGGTATTCGCTTCGTCCGCCAGCGCCATCGGCGCGGCAAGGCTAAGCGCGATGAGCGCACAACCGCTGGCAAGGGTGGTCTTGAAACGGGGTGATCTATTCTTGGTATTCATGGCGTTCTCCTGTTCGTTTGGGTGTCATGGCGTCGAAATTCAGGCCGAGCGATAGCGCCCGAAGAAACCTGTGTTTTCGGCTGATGAGTTGATAAATTGTTGTATTATTTAGTGTTTAAGTGCCGTGGCGGCGATGTGTGTGTGCGTCCCCCAACGCTGAAATACTATACCCCTATAACTCCTGCAAAAATTGTACTTGTCAGAGGGCAATGAATATTCGACTGGCCAATATGCGTCAATTTCGGTATACCGAAAGGAGTAAAATATACTCTATTTTGGCTGCATCGCTTATGACACCAGGAGATGAGAAGAGTGCAGGCATATATTACCAAGCTGGAAAAAGCGCTAGAAGAGACCCGCTCGATACGGGGGGCGCTGTTCTGTCTGCGGGAATTTTTAAGGCCCTATGGGGCCGAGCATTTGACCTATGTTTTAATGCTGCACCCAAGCGCATATAAGCGCGGTGACTTGATGGCCTCGTCAACATTCCCCATGGAAATGTGGGACTATTACTGGCAAAGCGGCGCCATGCTTACCGATGCGCTCATTGAGGTGGCCCCCTTTATGGCCGGGCCGACCAGCATCAATCTGGAAATGGTATCTGAGCAATACCGCAAAGGCTCAGCACCGCACAAATATTTCACGGCGCTGGTGACTGAAGGCTGGCCTATGGTGATGGGCTATCCAGTTTTAATGGGGGATGGCACTTATGGTATTGCTGGCCTAGGCGTGGTGTGTTCGCACCACTCTCTTAAAAAATTGCGAGAGCCTGAGCTTTATCTGGAAGCCGCAAAAGCACTCCAACGATGCATGCGTGTTAATGGGCACTTTAGGCGATATTTTGCCCTTACGGACAAAGAGATAGACACATTAGAGCGGATGGCTAAAGGTTCATCGGCGGCGGAAACCGCAGAAATTCTTGGCTTGAAGCAACGCACCATTGAAATGCGCCTGCAATCAGTGCGCAAAAAATTGCGGGCGTTAACAACGGCTGAGGCGGTTTTCAAAGCGACGGCTTATTCTATTTTATTTGCTAAGTAATGCCGCCAATTTCGCCGCTTTGTTCCACATAAATTGTGCGGGACGGGAAGGCAAAATCGGTGCCGGCTTTGGCGACGATCTCTTTGACAGCGCAAACAAAGTCTTCCTTGATTTCCAGCCATTCGCCCCAATTCGTGGTTTTGGTGAAGCAATAGATCATCAGATCGATGGAGCTTTCATTGAAACTGTCGATATGCACAAAGGTGCTGACCTCGGGGGGGTGTGCGAAGGCCTCGTGGGTCTGTATGTATTCCAAAATGCCTTGCTGAACGGCGCGGAGCTGTTCGGTGGTTGAGCCATAAACAAGGCCAATTTTCCAGTAAATCCGTCGGTGGGTCATGCGCGAAAAATTGGTCAGGGCATTGTCGGACAATTTGGCGTTGGGCACATGCACAATGCTTTTGTCAAAGCGGCGGATCTGGGTCGAGCGAAAATTGATTTTCTCTGCGGTGCCCTCGACCACCCCATCCACCTTGATCCACTCGCCGGGGTTAAAGCGCCGCTCGGCCAGGATCAAAATGCCGGCGATCAGGTTTTTGAACAAATCCTGCGCCCCCAGCGCCACCGCCACGCCAAAAATACCCAGACCCGCCAGCATTGGGCCAACCTGAATGCCCCAGATTTCCAATATGGCGGCCCCGCCGATAAAGGCAAACAGGGCTTTGGCGGCCTTTTTGGTCCAGTCCAGAATGGCCGGGCTAAGGGTGTTTTTCAGCGGATCCATCAGATGAAACACCGGCTCGACGCTGCGCACCAATGCCCAGAAAATCGCATAGGCGATCAGGGAACGCATGACATTGGCCCCAAAAATTTGTGCATTTCCTGAAAGGCCCAGCACCTGTATGGCAAAAAACAGGCCAACGATTAGCGGCAGTAATTTGAACGGCGGCGCAATGGCATCAAACAAATGATCATCAAAATCGGTCTGGGTCTTGCTGGCCATGCGCGACAAAATGCGCAGCACATGGCGGGTGAAAAACCCCCGCACCAACAGGGCCAGCACCACCAAGGATACCGCTAGAATAACCTGGCCCAGATTGATCCCAAAAAATGAGGTATTCCAGACCTCGACGACCAGCGCGCCAAGTTCGCCAAATTGTTCGGTCAGTGATTTTGCAATTTGAACCTTCATCCTAGCGCTCTTTCGTATTCATGAATTCGACCTTGGGGAATTTTTCCTGGGCATAGCCGACATCCCAGGCGGTTTTGCCCAGAAACACTGGATCGCCGTCCACATCTTCGGCCATTTGCATTTTGTGCTTGTCCATAAAGGTTTCCAGATCGGCCTTGTTATCCGCCCTGACCCAGCGGGCCACGGCATAGGGGGAGGTCTCGAACAGTACATCCAGCTTGTATTCTTCGGCAATGCGTTCGGCGGTTACCTCGATCTGCAATTGCCCCACGGCTCCCAATATCATGTCGGCGCCGATGAGGGGCTTGAACAATTGGGTGACGCCTTCTTCGGCCAGACTTTCCAGCGCCTTGCGCAAATGCTTGGCCTTCATCGGGTCTTTGGGGCGGGCGCGGCGCAACAATTCGGGTGCAAAATTAGGGATGCCGGCAAATTGCACTTTGCCGGTTTGGCTTAAACTGTCGCCCACCCGCAAGGTGCCATGATTTGGAATGCCGATGACATCCCCGGCCCAGGCCTCTTCGGCTATGCCGCGATCCTGGGCAAAAAACATGATCGGCGCGTTTATGCTCATCACCTTGCCGGCGGTGGTTTTTAATTTCATGCCGCGTTTGAACTTACCCGATGCCAGGCGCGTAAAGGCCACCCGGTCCCGGTGGTTGGGGTCCATATTGGCCTGTACCTTGAACACAAAGCCACAGGTTTGCCCATCGCCGGGCTGAATGATGTCGTCCTGTCCGCCAATTTGTGCCTTGGTCGGGCGCGGACCGGGGGCATGTTCGGCCAAAGCATTAAGCAGTTCGATTACGCCAAAATGGCGCAGGGCCGAGCCAAAATACACCGGGGTCAGATGCCCCTCCAGATAGGACTGGCGATTAAAGGTCGGATAGGCCTCAAAGGCCAGTTCTGCCGCTTCGCTGAGTTCCTCGCGCTGATCATCGGGTAAAAACCCATCCATTTGCGGATCGTCCAGATTGAGGCGGCGTGAGGCCGCGGCATCCGCCTTTTTCTCAAAGGGCAGAAACTGATTATCGCGCAAATCCTGCACCCCGCGAAAACGATTACCCGAACCGGCCGGCCATTGCATGGGCGCAACATCCAGCGCCAGCTTGTCGGCGATTTCATCCAGCAGTTCCAGCGGGTCCAGCGCTTCGCGGTCCATCTTGTTGATGAAGGTCAAAATGGGAATATCGCGCAGGCGGCAAACCTCAAAGAGTTTTAAGGTTTGTGGCTCAATCCCCTTGGCCGCATCCAGCACCATCACGGCGCTGTCGGCGGCGGTCAGGGTGCGATAGGTGTCTTCGGAAAAATCTTCGTGGCCCGGGGTGTCCAACAGGTTGAATACCAGATCGCGATATTCAAACGTCATCACCGACGAGGAAACCGAAATGCCCCGTTCGCGTTCGATCCGCATCCAGTCTGACGAGGTGCGGCGGTTCTCGCCGCGGGCGCGCACCTGACCGGCCAAATGAATGGCCCCGGCGGCTTGCAACACATGCTCCGTCAGGGTGGTTTTACCGGCATCGGGATGAGAGATGATGGCGAAGGTACGCCGCCTTGCGGCCTCGCTGGCATAAGGAAGTTCGGTCATAATGGTTTGGGCCTCTTTATTGTGACCGCTTAGCCTGCCAAGACAAAAATCGCAACCGTCTGGCTCAACGCAAGGATGACCAGACCGCTTCTTCCACCCCTGAGGTGGTGAGGGTGCCGTTTTGTTGTTGTATTTGCAGACTGGCCAGGGTCAGTATGGAAACCTCGGCCAGCAACACCGCAATGTGGGCGGGGTTGGGGGCGCCCCCGGCGGGCGGTCCGGCCAGCATGGAATTGGCATTGGTTTTGGCCGCAATGATGGTGGCCAACTGGCTGGCCCGCACCGGCGCATTATGAACCAGCAATGGATCGGCGAACAGTTCTTCACGAACCAGATTAAGCACGTCCCTTTTGCGCAGGGCGTCAAAAACTTCGGGGGATAATGGGAAGTCCTGCGAATGAATGGTTACATTCGGCTGCCCTATTTCAAATACCCGGTCGTTAAATAAAAATAACATTCGTATACTGCGTCATGTTCTATTCTGTGGGTCAAGTCTGACAGGTTAAGTTGACCCAACCTCATGGGGAAGCAGAAAATGCCGCGCCTGTGGGTCTTCGATTTCCACCACCCATAAATCCGGATCGGTTTGCAGGGCCCGTTCTATCCAGGCATCGGCCTCGGCCTCGCTTTGTGGACTTTCGGATTGTGCCACCCAAACCCGGTTGTAATCCTCGTCGCGTTCCGGCGCCCAGATCATGGCAGTGTCATTCATCAGGGCTATTTTGATCAACACCACCCCCGCATCATCATCGCCGTGATGGCGCAAATAGGCAAAGGCCCCGCCCAGACGGGCGCGACGGATCAGGGCTTCGGCCCAGATTTTTGATTTCAACTGCGGGTCAGGTTTCATCTGAATGCGTGTGGCCCGGAAACTTCTCGTGAAAATGGCGGCATTCTTGCTCCTACACCCCCCAAGAGTGGATTTATAGGGGCAAGGTGTTTCAACATGGTACGTTTATTCTGGGTTTTCATGATTATCCTGGGGGCATGGGTGTTGCCAACGATCGGGCAAACGCAGGAAAGCCTGCGCACCTTAACCGGTATGGAGCGGGAACAAATACTGGACTGGCGCAATCCGGTACTGGAATTTGACCTGAACATTCCCCCCGGGGCCAGTGCCGCCATGCTGACACTGGTGGCCGATCCGGGCAAAACCCTGCCGGCCAAAGGCTCTATGATGGTGGTCAGTGTTAATGACAATCCCGGGGTGATGGTCAATCCACGGCCCGAGGCCTTTAATGCCCGCATAGACCTGCCCGCGGAGCATTTACAGGCCGGTATCAATCACATCCGGATTGCCTTTGAAGGTGCCAATGAAAGCCTGTGTCCGGCCAAAAGCGATGGCGGCTGGCAGCTGGACCTGGCCCGCAGCCGCTTTGATTTGTCCATATCGCCCAATATTGCTTCTTTTGATGCCCTGGAAGGGTGGCTGTCTGCTGGTGCCTGGGCGCTGGACCGGGTCAGCATCAGTCAGGAAGGCCTGGATGCAAGCCATTATGGCGCCTTTGGGGCGCTGATCACACAGGGCTTGGCGGTGCGGGCTGGGCGGGTGCCATTGTTGGTGTCGCCGGAACGTATTGCCGGGGTGGATTTTAAGGCGCGCATGGATGCCATGTTGGCGGGGCCGGGCATTGCCCTGCGCCCTGGTACACGCCCCGTGGTCGAGTTTCAGGGGCGCAATGCCGATGAAGTTGTTTCCATGGCACGTCTGTTTGCCGGCCGGATCATCCGCTTGGGGGGAACGCGGGCAACGCCTGCGCTGCTGGCCCGGGCCGAACCGGTACAGGTTGCACAGGCGCTGGACGGTATCAAAGCCGCTTTGGCACAGCCCAGCTGGGATGCCCGTCCCTTTGCAAATACGGTTCGCGCCCCCCATCACGGGCAAACTCGTCTGGTGGTGGAAATGGAACGCCCGGACTGGGTCAGCCCGGATTCCACGGTGATGATTTCTGTTGATGGTCAAAAGCCGTTCAAAAAACGCCTTAAAAACGAACTTAATCATTTTACCATTCCCATGGACCGCAAAAGCGCCACCGTGGTTCGTGCCTTCAGTATTGCCCGCCAGGCCCGCCCCATGGCAGAGGACGCCCATTGTGTCATGCCTAATGAAGGCACGCCGTTACGGTTGTTGTCGGCCCGCATAGAAAGCAATGGTTATGAGGCCGCCAAAGGTCTGTCCCGCTTTGCCATTGATGGAGACCCCTTTGCACAACAGGCCGGGGCCGGGGCCGCCATTGTGTTTGCCACACATACCAATACACAGCTTCAGGCCGCCTGGCGCGCCGTGGCGCGGGTGGCGCTGGTCTCCGGCGCGCCCCTGACCGCCGCCTGGTATGGTAATGGGGCCGACAAAGCCCCTGAGGGGGCGGCGATCATGGTGTTGGGGCCACGCAGCCAGCTGGCTCCGCAAACCATTGCCGATCTGCCACAGGTGTTTGCCGCGGGGGCCGCCGCCGGTCCTGGCGATTATGAAAACCAGTATAAAAAGCCCAGATTATCCGTGGCCCAGCGCGCCTTTGCCGCCGATGCCGATTTACCTATGGGGCTGGGGGTGGCCGGATGGACCCAGTTACAGCAAAAACCTGTCCTGATCCTGACCGGCGACAAGGATAGTGATTTTATCCCAGCCATGCAGGCTTTTGCCGATGGTCCGGCGATCAATTTCTTTGCCGGGCGGGTGGTGCGCTGGCGTGCCGGTCTGGTTGAAATCAATGATATTGGCGCCGGTACCGCCCCCATGGCCCCCAAGGGGCCATGGCCGGCCATCCTGTTCCTGATTGCCGGGATCAGCCTGTCTGGCCTGTGGATCAGCATGTGGAACAGAATGTACGCAAATTGGCGTCCCGCATAAACGAGATTGCAAGACAATTCCGCTAGGCTTCCCAGATTGAATTCAGGGGATCCAATGTGCGTATTGGTGTTTTTATTTTTTTTGTGCTTGCCATTGTAGGCTATGGCACGCCTGGGCGCGGGGCAGAGGCCTTTGAGGCCTATCGGGAACGCACCTCGATGTTGTTGATCGCAGATCATTGCGACACACTGGGAACGCTGGAACAGGCGGCCTTGATATCCGGTCAGGTACAGGCCCGCGGGGCCTTGCTGCGGGCGGGTGAAGATCCGCAAAAGCTGGATGCCCTGCAAATGGATCTGTCTCGCCGTGCCAAGCGGATTTCATGCGACCAGAGTGATGTGCAATCCGAAATTGCCAGAATGCAGGACGCCGCGCAAATCTGGTCACGCCTGCATACCATGCGCTTTCCCGCCCGGTGGCAAAACTGGGAAGCCCGGCGCGATGATGCCCGCGACAAGCCCCGCTGGCGGGTGCGCGCCCCCTTGAGCGATGCCAATGGAACCATTGTGGATTTCGGTCTGGTGGCCGATGGGGAAAGGGTATTTCTGGATCTGGTGGTGCTGGATGGCAAAAAACCAACCAGCGTGATTTTGCATATGCGGGATGCCTCACGGTTGGCGGAACCCATGGGGGAAGATCTATTACGTCTGATGGGGCGCACCGGCGACAGCCCGGCCAGTCTGATGCCGCCGCAAAGTGTGGTCCAAAGTTTTTTCGCAGTTGATAAAATGCCGGCCCCGCCTTCGCTGACGGGTGAAGAGGGGGCCTCGTCCAAAGCAATATTATTTCGATTTGCCGACAAGGCGTTGAACGCCTTTAGTTCCCTGGACCCTCGCGATGTGGTGGCGTTGGAACTGATCTATCCGGGACGGGCAGGTCAGCGGCAAAAACGCGAACGCATTTATGCCGAGGTTGGGGACTTTATGGCGGCACGACTATTTGCCGAAACCGTCCCCGAAGAAAAATCTGTCACCACCGCGGCGGCGCACTGACAGGCCAATACCTCTTCTATATATCTGTGGGTGTATTCTCACACAATCGTAACTGGCCAAGCACAGCGTTTCAGGGTTTCCTGTTCCAGTCCCTTATGTTTTTGGCGGAGCCTGAATGCGCATCCTACTGGCCCTGATCATCTGGTTGAGCCTGGCCGCGCCGATAAAGTCGCGCCCGGAAGATGCTGTACCCTTGGGCTATTCCGCAGATGGGCATTTGGTGGTGCCGGTTTATATCAATGCCAGCGGTCCCTATGCCTTTATCCTGGATTCGGCGGCCAGCCGCACGGTGATCAGCACCCGTCTGGCCACCGCCCTGACCCTGCCATTATTACCTAACCGGGTCGGGCGCCTTGTGGGTGCCAGTGGCGAAACTACGACACAGGTTTATCGTGTGGATGCACTGCGTTTTGCCGGCCAGCAATGGACGTTGGCGGCAGCGCTGGCTTTGCCAGCGGCCCCGCCCCCGACCGAAGCTGGCTATGCGGGGATTTTGGGGCTGGATGTTCTGACGACCCAGCCATTATTGTTTGATTTTAAGGGGCGCCGGCTGAACTTTCTTTCCGCCGACGAGGCCCAACGGATACGCCGGGACCGGCGCTGGCATAAAATCTGGGCGCGGCGTAATTTTGCCGGCTTTCTAAGCGTCAATTTACGCATTAATGGCCGGCGGGTACGCGCCATTGTTGATTCCGGTGCGCGGCGATCCATTGGCAATGAAAAACTGGGGGCTTTGCTGGATGATCTCAGCCCGGCCAGCATTCTGGTACGCGAACAGATCATTACCGGGGTGGCCCTGCCACAGGTGCCGGCGCGCTCTGGTCTGGCCCGCACCGTCAGGTTGCAAAGCCTGCGCTGGGACGAGGCAGAAATTCTGGTTGCGGATCTGGCGGTTTTCGAAGCCCTGGGCCTGGATCATCAGCCGGCTTTGATCCTGGGCCTGGACTTTCTGCAAAGCACCTCTGGGGTGATGTTTGACTTTTCGCGGCAACGGCTCTGGATCAAACCCTAGGCCGGTGGGCGAAGATTGCAAAAGAGTAATCTAATTCGCAACATTTTTATTTGTACCTTTCTCTATAAAGCGTATGGGTTGGGCTAAGGTTACCTAGGGCGGGTTATTGTGAGCACTAATCAGAAGTTTAGGGCAGGGTTGGCCCTTTTTTGTATGGGTATGGCATGGTCTGCCACGGTGGCAATTGCCAATGAGGCGGGCGCAGATCGGGGCGCAAAAGCCGGCAAGACCGAAGGGGTTTCGGTCTATAAGCCAGAATTTTTTGCCAGTTATTTCCCGGTCACGGCCCTGGATATGGTGCGCCAGGTCCCCGGTTTTTCCATTGATAATGGCGATAATGTACGTGGTTTTGGCGGCGCGGCCGGCAATGTGCTGATTGATGGGGAACGCCCCAGCACGAAGTCCGATGATCTGGCCAGCATCTTGCAACGTATCTCGGCGGACCGGGTTGATCATATAGAGCTGATCCGCGGTTCCGCACCGAACATTGATATGCGCGGTTTGACCCGGGTGTTGAATGTGGTTCTGAAAACCGATGACACGGCAGATCGCAATAACTGGTCCTATGAAACAACCCTTTCGCGCAGCCGGGTTGTCGTGAATGGTGAATTTGTGCGCAATCTCACACTGGGTGGAGCGGATATAACGCTGGGGATTGCCCGTCAGGGCGGGCCGGGGCGTTCCACAGGGATTGAGAGCCGGTTTTCCCCGCCGGGCACCCTGACCGAGAGGCGCGATGAGGCGGCCCAGCGTAATTTTGCCTTTTGGACACCGACATTTAATCTGGAAAAAAAGTTTGCCGGTGACCGGGTGCTGCGCCTGAATGCAAAGGGCAATCGCACCGCTTTTACCCGCAATGAATTCTCCTTTGTTGAAGCTCCGGCTGCGGGGGCATTTGACTTTTTGCGCTTTGATGAAAACACCGCGCGCTCGGTTTCTGAAAGTACGGAATTTGGCGGCGATTACAGCTTTCCCATTGGCAAGAAACTGGATGTGAAACTGATCGCTCTGCGCAACGATAAAACCAGCAAGGGACAGTTTTCCTTTGCCAGCATTAATGCGGTCGGCCAGACGAATGCTTCGCGGGTGACAACACGGGATGTTACCTCAGAGAGCATTTCTCGTATCGTTGTGGACTGGGGGCTTGGTAAAAAGCACAGCCTGCAATTTACCGCTGAAGGGGCGCTGAACACACTGGATGCCAATCTCCTGCTGGAGCTGGATAATGGTAACGGGTTTTCGGTTGTACCTTTGCCGGTCAGCAATACCGGCGTGAAAGAGCGGCGCGCCGAGTTTTCTGCCTCCTGGGTTTATGTGCCAAACCAAAAATGGACCATTGAAAGCGGACTAAAGTTTGAAACCTCCCGGCTTAGCCAGAGCGGCGATGCCAGCCGCACGCGGAATTTCTCTTTTCCCAAACCCTCTTTGACGGCCAGTTATAATCTGAGTGAAAAAAACCAGCTACGCTTCAGTGCGATCCGCAAAGTGGCACAATTGAATTTTAAGGACTTTGTCACCTCGGTAAACCTGACCGATGATTTGACCGATGTTGGCAATCCTGAGCTAGAGCCGGACCGGACCTGGACGGTAAAAGCGGAATGGGAACGGCGGTTTGCCAAAAAAGGTTCATTAACGGTTAGCGCCAATCGGGACTGGATCACCCAGGTACAGGGGCGGGTGCCGGTCAATAATATCTTTGATGCGCCGGGCAATCTTGGTGATGCCCGCCTCTGGCAAGTCAAAATGGTGGCCCGCCTGCCGTTGGATATGCTGGGACTGAAAAATGCAACGCTGGATGCTAATGGCTTTATTGGTGATTCCTCGGTTGCCGACCCGGTAACCGGCGTGCGCCGGAAACTGGGCAATCGGGCATATCGCAATTTTGATTTTTCCTTTCGTCAGGACCTGAGCGCCCAACGTATCGCCTGGGGCTGGGCCTATAATAATGGCGTGACCCGCCGCAGTTTCCGCTTGTTTGAAGAACAGGTTCGCCACCTAGGTGGTGGTAATTTCGGCGGCGGCAGCCCCCGCGCCTTTAGTGTTTTTGTGGAAACCACCAAAATCGCCGGGATGACGGCAATTTTTGATATTCGCAATATCTTCAATCGCCCCAGCAGTCGTATCCGGACATTCTATGATGGCCCGCGCTCCGACGGAATTATAGAGGCGATTGAGTCACAGCAGCGCAAGTCTGGCTTGCGTTATCGTATCCAGTTGCGCGGCTCTTTTTAGGCCTCTATGGTTTCCGTCTGGGTTTGCTCAGCGCCGCAAACCCGCAACACCTCTTCTACGGTGGTGGTACCCTGGCGGGCCTTCAGCAGGCCATCCTCGATCAGGGTTTGAAAACCCTGGCGGCGGGCAACCTCCAACAAGGTGGACATGGGGGCATGATCCAGAATGGCGTCGCGCATTTCATCATTGATGGCGACCACTTCGAAGGCTGCGATGCGTCCGGCATAGCCGGTATTGGCGCATTTCTCACAACCGGTGGCCTTGCGCCAGTTGGCTTTGCCTTCCAGTTCCTGGTCCATGATCAGGCCGGCACGGCTAAGGCGTTTTAACATGGCCTCGCCTTCGCCCTCGGTATCGGGGGCGGCACAGTGCGGGCACAGGCGACGGACCAGCCTTTGGGCGGCCAGCCCCCGGACCGCCGCCGCTATCATATAGGGCTCCAGCCCCAGGTCTTCGAGACGGGCAATGGCCGCCAAAGAGGAGTTCGTGTGTACGGTGGATAGCACCAAATGGCCCGTCAGGGCGGCTTGGGCCGCAATGGTGGCGGTTTCGCCATCGCGAATTTCACCCACCATGATGATGTCCGGGTCCTGGCGTAATATGGCGCGCAAGCCCTTGGCAAAGGTATAGCCGATATCGGCTTTGGTCTGGATTTGTACCACTCCGTCCATGTCGTATTCGATTGGATCTTCGATGGAGATGATCTTGGTGATGCCGTTATTGAGCTGTTGCAGGCTGCGATAAAGGGTGGTGGATTTACCCGATCCGGTTGGGCCAGTAACCAGAATAACCCCATTGGGGCTCTGGGTCAGCTCGCTCATCACCGTATTGGCGCGCCCGGTAAGGCCCAGCCCCTTCATGTCCGGCAATTCGCCTTCTTTTTTCAACAGGCGCAATACCATGCTTTCGCCCCACGAGCCCGGTAGTGAGGAAACCCGCAAGTCAATGGCATGACCGGCAAAGCGGATTGTCTGACGCCCGTCTTGTGGCAGGCGGCGTTCGGCAATATCCATGCCCGAGAGCAGTTTGACCCGGCTGGTAACCGCATCGAATATACCCCGCGGTTCGGTCTGGCGGGTATGCAGTACCCCGTCAATGCGATAACGGACCTTGAATTCATGCTCAAAGGGTTCGACATGAATATCCGAGGCGTTTTCCTTTAGCGCGGTGGCAAACATATTGTTCACAAAGTCAATGACCGGCGCTTCTTCGGCCATTTCTTTCAGGCGGGCGGTATCCTGGAAGTCATCGGAATCTTCGGTCGCCGTGCCCAGGCTTTCATTGATGTAATACAGACAGCGTTCGATAAACTGGTTGCTGCTCAGCCAGTAGCGAATTGGCCCGGCCTCGGAAAATGCGCCTTCGTCATTGCCCTGTTGGGCACCAACACGATACCAGCGCCCCTCCAGATGTTCCTGAATGCCGGCGTTCAGGATGTCACGGGCCACAATGTTCAGAACTTTGCGGCCATCCTCTTCACTTAGCCAGATGGCGGCGCTTTGGGCCAGAAACCAGCGCGGTGAAATTTTTAACAGGGCCATGGCCTCTTCATGGCGTTCGGCTTCTTTGGGCGCTGTGGCAGAATCCAGAATGGGCAGGTCCAGCTGGCTGGAAAGGGCATCCAGCAAGGCGTCCTCGGTCAAGGCCCCCAGACGCAGCAAGGCCTGGCCCAAAAGGCCACCGGTTTCATCCTGCAGGCGTAAAGCCTGACTAAGATCCTTTTGGGTAATCAGGCCGCGGCTAAGTAGGATTTGGCCAATTAGTTCTGTATGCATTCCTGGGTCCAGTCTCATCCAAATGAGTCTTGCCCTTCGTCTTATAGGCGGGGTGCCGTTTCTTGAGAATAGCAAAATCGCGAATATGTCACTGAGAGTGAACACCCTGTGGGCTGTCACCATGCATTTACCTTGACCTGCGCATAACCTAAAATCCTGAAACCTTTAATCGGGTGCCTCCCAGGCACAGGCACCTGTGAACCGGCCAGTTGATGGATGTGTTGAACCACAAGAGCAAACAATCACAAAGCGGGTTCTCTTTGATGGAAACCCTGTTGGCCCTGGCGATCATGTCGGTGGCGTCGTTGGCCCTGTTTCAATCCACGGCGGCGCTGTTGCGTTTGTCAGACAGAACCATCAATGCGGCCTTGCGCACGCAGGACGTATCAGTTCTGCAAAAAAGCTTTAACGGGTTGGTGGGGGGGCTGGTACCGGCCTGGTCCAAAGACACCGCCAATCTATTTACCGGTACCCCAACCGGGTTTTCTGGGCTGACACGTACTCCGTTTCATACGCTGGATATCAGGCTGACCCCGTTTAGGATGGCACTGGAGAATAATGGTTCCGGCTCGGCCCTGATTTATCGAAGCGGCAAGGTGGAATGGGCGTTAAAGACATTTTCAGACACCAATGCGCGTTTCTCATATCTGGGGGCGGACAATGTCTGGCGGCCCTCATGGCCACCGGAAAATACGCCGGAACCGGGGTCATTTGGCGATGCACAATTTTACGATCCACCGGTTTTTCCATTAGCCATTCGGTTGCAGGCCATGGAGAGGCGGTCTGGCAAAGGCGTCGTCTGGATTGCCTATATCAATTATCTGGATGAATTGCCAAATCTGGGGGAGTTCTCCGGATGAGCCATTCTGTGACAAAGGCATCTTTGCGCGCCGATGAAGGATTTGTGCTGCCTTATGTGCTGGTGGTTATATTCATACTGGCACTGACCAGCACCATTGCCGTGCGCTCCATTGGTTCAGCCAGTCGCATCATAACGGCCCTGAACGAGGATTTTCAGGCACAACAGCGACTGGTTACTGCCGAGGCAGATACGCTGTTTGTTTTTCTGACCAGCGCCGCCGTAGAAGGTGGTATTGATACTAGCTATGCCCCCTGGACCACCAATGACATGGTGGATGGATTTGACGTCACAAAATTGCCACCCAAGGCGGTTTGGTCGGCATCCGGTGGCCAGCGTATATCAACATATCCCAGCGGTCGCGTAACCGTATCCTATCGCGATGTTTCCGGTCTGGTACCATTAAACCGTAATGCGCCTGAACTGATGAAGCGCCTGTTCCTGGGGTTGGGGATGAAGCGGGACACGGGACTGAGTGCGGCGGCAAAATTGGGCGATTATATTGATGAGGATACGCGGCGTCGCTTTCGGGGCGGCGAACGGGCGGATTATCGCTTAAAACGGATGGCACCGCCAACCAATGCACGATTACGAGCCTATGAAGAGGTTTATCACATACTGGGCTGGGAAAAAATGATCACGCCATCGCTTTATGAACGGCTACGGCGTTACACGACATTGACCACCTCAACTACTTATTATAGAAAGAGATTTCTGAGTTCTGATGTTGCCAAAATGCTGGATTTAGAAGAGTCAGATGGCAAAATTAGGGGATTTAGCAGCCAAGATATAGATATGTTGGATGCTATGACGTCTTCTGTTGAAACACCAACGCAACAGGGGAGGTTTATATTTTCGACTTCACAAGCCGCGGGAAAGACGATCATAAAAGCGATTGAAGTGGAACGGACGCCTGTGGCGCCGGATCGCCCCTTCAGGAGGTATGTCGTATTTGAGGAAACCAGAGATGCCAGCGACAACAGCGAAAGTGAAAACGCTCAGAATGGAGCTTCCATCCCTATTTTCCCAACGTCTGATCGCACTGTACAGTGATGGTTCTACCCAGATCGTAAGACCGGGAGGGCTGATCCAGACAGATGTGCTGGTGGTTTCGCGGGCCCAGTGTAGCTTTAAACGCATTTCCCTGCCCAACGGTTCGCGCAATGCGGTGCGGGCGGCCTTGTTGCAGGCAAAGCGTGAAGCTTCTTCCGACGCGCATATTTCTCAAATTGAACAGGATCCCTCGAATCGTAAAATGGCGGGACTGTGGACCTGGACGACCCCGCAAGCTCCCCTTGACAACACGGTTCATCCGGCCCGCAGCATTCCGGAAACGCTGGCACGTCAGCCCATGCAGACTGGTCTCAGGCTGGTACAATGCCTGGAAGGGGTTGAGGGACAGGTATGGGAAGAGGGGGCGCTGGTTGCCAGTCGTTGGTGGCCTGATAATCCGCGGCAGGGGCAGTGGGTTACGTTTTTGCGTTCTGCGCGAATCAAGACGGACGAACAAGGCGCGGCATTGCCACCCGTGGTGGAGGTACCGTGGCGTGCCAATCTGCCATTACGGCAAAGCGCTATTGATGCCTTGCAAACTTTTGCGACACCGGCGCGCCTGTTGGTGGGGTTCGGCCTTATTTTTGCGGCCATGTTTATGTATTCCGGCGCGCAATACATTCGCTATACACAGACCCTGAAAGAGCTTCAGGCACAAATTTTAGCCAGAAAAGAGGTTGTCAGCGATGTGCTGACACAGAGGAACAAGGCGATTGAAAACCTGCGGGCCATAGACAAAATGGCCAATATTGGTGTGCCGACGGCCTTGCTATCCGGTCTGGTCGGGGTGTTGGAGAAGGTACAGGGCAAGCAAATGCGCATTGTCAAAGTCTCTCTCAGCGATAACCAATTGCAGGTCAATATAAAGGGAGAGCCGGATCTGGGCGGCGCTGACCTGGTAAAGGCCCTGGAGAGTGACCCCGCACTGGAACATGTCTCCGTCAATTTCAAACCCAATAAGGTATTGGAAATCAGTACCAGTCTGACGGCGGGTGACGGACAATGAATGCGCTGGGCACCATGTCAAAAATAAAAATCACCAACAATGCCGCTTACGGCCTGGTGATGCTGGCGATTTTACTGGGGGCTGTAATGCTGGGCCATGTTCGCGATTACGTGATGCAGGCCAAAACTGAAACCGAATATGCATCCCGGGAGTTGTCCAAACTCAATTCCATAAAAAATTCAGACCTTTGGAAAAAACGGGCCCGGGAAAGCGCTGTCGCCCTGAAAGAATGGGAAAGTGCAAAATGGCAAGGTGAAACCGTCGGCGTGCTGGCGGCCAAAATTCAACAGGAACTGATTAATCAGGCCAACAAGGTAAAGCTGAAAAGCCCGCGGATTAATGTTGGTAGCGAAATTATCGACGTGGATGGCGAAACCATCATGCGGTTCAGCCTTACCGGCACCGCCGCGAACAAACCCGCCCTGGTCGAGCTTCTTCTGGCCATGGCCGAAGGCAAGAACAAACTTATTATTGATGAGGCAATTGTTGACTTCTATCAGAACCGGCGCAGCCTTATTCGCTTGTCCGGATTGGCGATTGTGCATGTGAATCAACGCCCTGAAAAACAGGGGAATGGCGGATGAATCGCTTGATGGTTGTCGCTGCCGTGGTGTCTTTGCTGATGATTTCCGGCCTGGCCGGCTGGCTGCAGGCCGGCACACAATCCTATTCCATTAACGCCAATCAGACACAATGGCGAACACCGCCAGGGATAGAGGATGCGCCGGCCCAGATGGCATCATTGCGCAAACGGATTTTGGGTTCGCCATATTTTCAAAGCATAAACGCAACCCAGGAAGAGGTGAGCGAACAGCCGGATGAAGAAGATAGTGCGATGACGGCGGCCGAAAAAAAATATGGCCCCTTTCCTCATATCATCTCAATCTCGCGTATTGATGGCCTGGACACTGCACAGCTCAGGCAGCCTGATAATATGATCCTTAGCGTACATGCCGGCGATGAACTTCCCAGCGGTTGGGTGATTACCAGTATTTCGTCGGATCATTTAGTGGCGGAGGCTGGTACCGAACGCTTCTCATTTGCGGTTTTTGAGCATATGAGTATGCAGGAGCCTGATAAAGCTGATGAGTAAGGCAGATATCGGCAGAGCGTCGTAATGATGGACATTGAAATATAGGTTGGTAATGAAAAACTTGACGAGAAAACCATCATACATTCTGAGCGCCTTGGCACTGGGCACAGCGTTGATGGGCCTAAGCGCTTGTGAAACGACCAATTCCATCCGCGCTTTATCGGCTGAAAGCAATAATGTTGGTCTGCGGGTGCAACGCCCGGATCCGGTTGCAGGGGGGCAACTGGAAAACAAAGCCAGTGAGAGTACTGTCGAAAAAACGCCTCCTCTGTCTGATATTGCGTCAGTACCCAGCATCGCAGAACTGCATAGAGAACGCCAAAGTAACGTTTCGGCCAAGCCACCCAAAATTCCGGTTAAAACGGTTCAGGCCTATGTGACGCCGTCGCCATTGCCTGAATTCATCGATGTGGCGTTTGGCGAAATGTTGAAAGTGCCTTATGTCACCGGCCCCGGGGTGGCAGCGCGAAAAGATGTGGTGCAATTGCGCTCGTCCGGCACTTTGTCTGGCAAGGATTTTTTGGATCTGGTTCAATCGGCCTTGCGTGAATATGGGGTGCGGGTTGTCCCGGAAAACGGGGTCTATCGCATTTTGGAAGACCAGGCCCTGAAAGCCCGGATGCCGCGCTATATCCGCTCTCGTGCACAGCCGGGGACACCTAAATCCCTAAGACCGGTGATACAGCTTGTTGAGCTTTATGCCGTAGATGCCAACAGCATGGTTGGCCTGTTAAAACAGGCTGTTGGCGGCAGCAAGAATGTTAAGATTACGGCGCAACCACTCAAAAATACAATCACTCTTTCGGGTTTGCCGGACGAGGTAGATGCGATTTTGTCTATCATCAAAGAACTGGATGAGCTCAATTATGCAGGCTCTACCGTACAGCGTTATTCCCCGGTTTATTGGGAAGCAAAGGCGCTCGCCAAAGAGGTAGGGAAAATTCTATCGGTAGAGGGGTGGCAGGTTACCAATAACATTCTTGCCCCCAGAGCCATCAACCTGCTCCCGATTGAATATTCAAATGACATTTTTATATTTTCCAGAAATAAAGAGGTTAGTGAGCGCACCAATATCTGGCTGAAAGAGTTGGACCGTCCGGTAAAGGCAGGAGATAGTAGCCAGCTCTTCATTTACCAGGTGGCCAATGTTGATGCCATCGATCTGGCTGAAACCGCCAATGCAGCCATGAATGCTGGCTCAACCAACAAAGAACAAATCAGGCAGGGCGGTGGTGCGGCCGTGTCGTCAACCAGCGAAGGTTCTGGAAGAAAAGCGCGACGAGGCGCGCCAGGGGATAAATTTGTGGTTGACCCCATCGGCAATCGGTTGATTTTTTCCGGCACCGTAAATGAATATGAGCGGGTGTTGCCTCTTCTGAAACAATTGGATCGGCCCCCGGCCGAGGTGTTGATCGAGGTGACCATTGCCGAGGTGACCCTGAATGACAGCACCAAATTCGGCCTTGAATTTTTTATCAATGATATCGGGGCCAATAATTTCAAAAACACCTTTGGAACCCAGGGGCTGGGGGTCGGCAGCACCGGTTTCAATGTGGCCATTGCCAAGGGGGATGTCACGCTGAATGCCAACACGCTGGCCACCAACAGTGACATCAAAGTCCTTTCCACGCCCCGCCTTATGGCCCGCTCCGGGGGCTCGGCAAACATTACCGTGGGTACCGATGTGCCGGTTATCACTTCACAGCGTGCTGCCAACTCACAATCGACTTCAGGGGTAACCGACGTATTGCAAACGGTCAGCTATCGCAAAACCGGGGTGATCCTGAATATTGAGCCTATTGTGTTCAGCAATAATCGGGTTGATCTGACCATCAGCCAGGAAGTCTCTGCAACCCTGGATTCAGGCAACAGTGCCATTGCCAGTCCAACCATATCCAATCGCTCTTTGGAGACACAGCTTTCTCTGGAAGATGGCCAGACCGCCGTATTGGGCGGGTTAATGCAGGATACCATGACCCAAAAGGAAACCGGGGTGCCCTTTTTGAAGGATATTCCCTTGATTGGTAATGCCTTTTCGTCGGATGCCGTTACTTCTGATCGGACCGAATTGCTGGTGTTGATCACCGCCTATATTATGCGAGGGCAGGAGGATAAGACCGCCTTTGTTGATAGTCTTACCAAGGAGATCAATGCTTCTTTAGGTAAAACAGGGTCGCTGGTCACTCTTCTGCCGAGAAACTCAATCCTTTCTATTGGCAAAAAAGATTCAACCGCTGAATAGGTCTGGACCCATTGGCAATGTCCCTTAATGGCAAAGAAAACCCACAGGGAAAGACAGGCCAGGACACTAGCATAGGGGCGGCCGGGTTTTCCGTTCTGGAGGCCATCATTGCCATTGCCATTCTGGCCGTTGCCTTTTTGCCCTTATTGGCACTTCAGGGGCAAATGAGCCGCACAACCATCGCCCTCGAGCGCAATGCCGAACTCATGTCGGTAAAACGTTCTGCCCTTGCTTATCTGCAAACCCTCAACCCGATGCGGGACCCCAAAGGCAATCTGGATCTGGGGGCAGCAGTCATGCATTGGGATGCGCGGCCGATTTCACCAGAGCGCCCCGTGAGCAATAAAGGCGGTGGGAAGGGACGGTTTGTTGTGGCGTTATATGATGTTCAGGTAACGCTGACCTTTGATGGTCAACGCACACAGTCCTTTAATGTTCATGCAACCGGCTGGCGGGCGGTATCACCCTTCCTGTCTGGCTTATAAGGTAAATTGTTCAGGGCGCAGGTTTGGGGCTGGCCGCGGCTACCCGAACGGGAATGCACTGGGGGGGCTCATAACGATACAGTGCCTGACGACCGTGGGGGCTGATCATAAGAATTTCGCCGCCCAGACACATGCCCGACGGGGTCATGTTAATGGCCTCTCCCTGTGTCTTCCACCCTTTGGGCAAAGACAGGCGCCAGATGTTTTGTATGGCCGGGGATGGCGGTTCAGAGGTATCGGTAACCACGGCACCACTTTGCCCCAGCAATAAGGCTTTGGCGCGATAATTACGGACCTCAGCGGCGGCGGCCTTTGACAAAGAGGCAAAGCGGGCACTTTGCAAGCTATTGGATAGCGAGGCCGTTGCCAGGGAAACCACAATGCTGATGATGGCCAAGGTAACCATCACTTCCATCAGTGAAAACCCAGCATTTCCAGAGGCGGTGGCGATCCTGTGTTGCTGATCTGTCATGCCCGGATTACATGGCGATGTCGGCGTTCAAACCCTTGCCGCCAACGGCATTGTCGGCACCATAGGAGACAATTTTGGGGGTGGTCTGACCACCGCGATCATCGGTTTTGGCCAGTTCGTAATGAAATGGGTTCCCCCAGGGGTCTGCCGGAAAATCCCCTTCCAGATAAGGGCCATACCACCGCGATTGCAGGTTCGGATCGCTGGGCATTTTGACCAGGACTTCCAAACCTTCTTCGGCGGTGGGAAAACGGCCAAAATCAATGCGAAAGCTGTTCAGGGCCAGCTTGATCGTTTTGGCCTGGGCCTTGGCCGCGACCACTTTGGATCGGTCCAGTTGCGAGAAAAGACGCGGCGCCACCAGGGTCACAATGGTGCCCATGATGGCCAGCACCACCAGAATTTCCAGCAGGGAGTATCCGGCGCGCTTGTCTTTTCCTTCTGGCCGAGCGGTTACGGTACGACAGTGCGTGTTTGGGTTGGAGGCGGTGTGTTTATGTGTGTGTGTCATATGTCAAAATCATACAGGCTGGTCATCGCTAGCACAATGCTAAGCACTATTGTACCGACAATCATGGCAATAAAAAGGATGGCCGCCGGTTCGGCAATGGCGGTAAGGCCTTTTGCCCGCTCCCGGGTTTCCTTTTCCTTGGTGTCGGCAACGAATAATAACATATCGGCCAGCGCACCGGAATTGCGTCCGGTGCGAATAAGGTCGATGGACAGCGCATCCATGGCGGGCAGGTGTTCTTCCAGCACCTCGTCGATATTGCGCCCGGCGCGGATTTCGCTGCGCGCCCCCTCTATGCCGCTTTTCAGTTCCCGCGATTGCAGGCCTGATGAACCCAGGCGCAAGGCGGTCAGAATGTCGGCGCCATTATCCAGCGCAATGCCCATGGTGCGCGCCCAGCCGCCGATTTCAGACTGGATCAGAAAGCTGCCAATGACGGGAGTTTTTTCCGCAGTACTGCGAAACCATTCCCGCACCGCCTTGTTGCGAACCATGAAGATCGCGCTGGCAGTAAAAACCCCGGCCATGGCCAGGAAAAGCGGGATATGCCCCTTCATCCAAACGCCGGTGGCAATCACCACTTTGGAAATGGCCGGTAAATTGTCGCGATGATTGCCAATCAGCGCATCAAAACGCGGTACCACAAAGAGGAACATCAGGATTACGATCAGGCCGCCAACACCGGCCAGAAACAGGGGATAGGACAGCGCCCCGCGAATTTCGCTGCGCATGCTGTCTTCAAATTCCATCCGTTCCGAGGCATCGGCCAATGCCTTGGCCAGGGTGCCGGTGGCCTCGCCCAGTTCGGCCAGACGTGGCACGTAACGGGGCAGATCCTGCATATGGGTTTCCAGCGATTCTGACAGGCGTTGACCGGCGCGCAGGTCCGACCGGATGGCGTCGGCGCATTTGGCCAGAGCCGGATTGGCGTTCGACTTGGCCAGACTTTTCATGGCTTCCAACAGACCCACACCGGCTTTCAGCAAGGTTGCCAATTGGCGGATAAAGGCCGACTGGTCCTTGCGGGTTACCTTGCGCGCGCGCAAAAAGTTCATCAGCGGCGAGTCTCTGCGCTCGACCAGGGAAAACGGTGAAAGCTGACGTTTTTCGATGGCCAGATAGGCGGCGTCCTGATCTGCGGCTTCTATTTCGCCGCTGACCGTCGATCCGTTTCGCCTTAATGCCTTGTACTGAAATTTGGGCATGGAGTCTCAATCGCCAATTGCTGCGTAAAATATACTTAAAACCCTCGTGTTTTCAATGGCTTTAAGCACGGTCATTCTGTTGGGGCGCCCCCAGGCGCTCGCGCTCCACAAAGGCCGGTTTTTTGGAGGTAATATCCAGAATGCGGATGAAATATTGCCCCGTTATCCCCACGGCCGCCAGGTTCAGACCGCCAATTAACAGAATCGCCACCATCAATGAGCTCCACCCCGCCTGAGTGGGAATGCCCAACAGCTTGCGCGCAATGACCCCCGCAGCCAGGGCAAAGCTAAGCCCCGCTACCACAAAGCCAAGGCGGGTAAAGACCTGCATCAGAAAGTTTGAATTGCCTACCAGTAGGTCGCTGAACTGGTTCCAGCGGCGTTTGAATGAATAGCGCGAACGCCCTTGTGCACTTTTCTGGTGTGTGCTGGGCACCGAAACCACATCATTAGTGACCTGACGGATCAGGGCCGGAATAAACGGACGGTTGGTCTTGATGGCCAACATGCCATCCACCACATGGCGGCGGATCAGCTTTAATGGCGACAGTTTTACCTGATAGCCCAGCACCGCCCGGTCAAACAACGCCTTGATCCAGCTGGTAATGCGTTGCAACAGCGTATGTTGCTTGCGCGCATGGGTGGCCGTGACCATGTCGTGTTGCTCATGGGCAATCAACAGGGGAATGTCTTCTGGGCTTTGCTGCAGATCATCATCTATGGTGATCACCCAATCGCCCCGGCTGGCCGAAAGCCCACACAGGACCGCACCGGGCTTGCCAAAATTGCGGGTCAGGCGCACCACCATCACCCCGTCCTTTTGAGACAGATCATCCAACAGGGTTTTGGTCTCTGCCTTTATCGATCCATCATCCACCAGAATAATCTCGAAACTGGCCTTTACCGTATCGGTAAAAACCCTTTGCAGACGCATCACCAGATCGGCCAGGCAATCCCCGGTATTATAAACTGGCACGACCACGCTATAGCGTGGCTTTTGGGTGGGGGCGGTCATGCGGCCTCGCTTCGCGCCACAATGCGCTGAATGATCTGGGCACGACGTGCTCGCTGTTCGGCTTCGCGTGGGCTGGGCGGATGGGCATCTTCCCCCGGGGAAAGCTGGCTTTCCAAGGCTTTGGCCTCGGCCTCGGCGGCTTGCGGGCTTAACTCGTTGGCATCGGTTTGCAGGACATAATCAAAGGCGCGCATAAAGCGGGCACAGCGTAGCTCCACATAGCGAAGATCGGCATCACTAAGCACGGTTTTATACTTTTGCGCATTATCGCTCAGCACGGGCCGGGCCAAATTTTCCCAGGCCTGGGTGCGGCTGGCATTGCGCTGTGTGCGCTGGTCCTGATGAAAGTTCAGCATGGCCGGATCATAGGCAATTCCAACGTGATCGCACAAGGTGCGTCCCACCACCTCGGTATCGCCAATCAGATCTTCATAGCGCACCTGGATCATCCGTCCGCTGGGTTGCATCTGGTGTAATATGTCCAAACTGGCGCTTTGATCTTCCACCCAGACATCCATGGCACGTTTCACGCCGCCGGGCACAGCGCGGGTCTTTACCCAGCTGGCGGCCACATCGCGCGGATCGCGAACCTGGTATACAAAGCGGCAATCGGACCAGGTGGAGAGCAAAAACGGCACAATCAGATAGGTATAGTTTTCTTTGACAAAGCTGATGGTTTCACCCTTGCGGCGCTCCTGCGCGTAAAGATAATCAAAGACACAGGCCATGGTGCGCTTGGGGCAGGCGGCGTCTATGGCACTCCGATCCGGGGCGCTGTCCCATTCGCCGATCATCCAGGTTTGCGCCTCGGTAAGGTCGTGCAAAAACGCATCCCAATTGGCATCATCCGATAACGGGTGATAGCCGTGGGCGTTCAGGCCAAACAGGCGAAACAGGTGCGATGGGGGCGGGCCGGAGACCGCCTTGTGACCATTCATGATCGAAGTAATCAGATTGCTGCCCGAACGTTCCGAACACAGTAAAAACGTAAAAGACATGCCGGCCCCTCAGCTATTATGCCGGACTATAGAAGTCACGGGCCAGCGACACAATGCGTCTGGCTTGCTCTGGGCTGAAATGCTGATCATTGAAAAGGTTCAAAACATCACTGTGCAGATCTTTGGCCACCGGACAGGGTGATCCGCCAAAAAGATCCGAAGCCGGGTAATAGTGCGCCGAGGCAAACAGGCCGTTCTTGAATATATGTGCCAGAAATTCATCACGCCGACTTGCTCGCAGATTAAACCGCCAGACCGGGTCCGAAGGCACCAGTGGCGTTAGCCCCTCCAGGTCAGACAATCCTTCGGCATAAATCCGGTTGATTTCATCGCGGTGGGCCAGCCGGGCGGGCAGTTCATTTACAATTTGTTGGTGGTGATCAGGCCAGAATGTAATGAGCCTGCCCCTGATCCAGTTGGGCAGGGTTTCGCTTTGCGGGTCGGGGAAAAGCGCGCTGCCTGTCGCTTTGGCAACCATGATGCGCGCGTTCAGGGCGGCTTCGGCTTCCTGGGCCTCTTCTTCGCTTAGGGGTGGCGGCAACTCATAGGGCAAGCCATTAAAAAAAGCGCCAAAACCGCCGCCACCAAGGTCCAGCACCTTGCCGTAACCGGTGCTGAAAATCACCGCATCGGCCCCATGAGGGTCAAGTTCGGCAAGATCGATGTTCGGCGTGTTCAGGCATTGATCATCCACCAGAACCGCCCCCGATGGCAGGGCCGCGCGCAGGGCGGGCAAATCCTTCTCGGCCTGGGGCGCACACCCATAGGTGCGCACATAAATCAGGCCGGCCACCGCAGAGGATTGGCTGATGATTTGGGCGGCCTGTTTGACATCCATACATAAGGTATTGGGGTCTATATCGACAAAAACAAAGGGACATTTTGCCTGCATCAGCGCCAGCGGTACCGCCGGGCAGACATTGGCAGGCAACAGCCACACGCCCTTCGGCCCGGCTTTGGCCAGAGCGTAAATCAGGGCCGAAGCCCGCTCAACATGGATAATCAGCATGTTTAAGGTCTCAACGCTTTTTGTACGGCACACTGGTGATCGGCAAATAAAAACATGGCCGGATCAAAAGGTGCGGTTTTGTTTAAGGCCGTTTGCCAGCGCGTGATTTCTTCGTCTTTACGGCATTCGTCATAGGCATAATGAGTCAGTGCTTCGCGTTCCAGATAGTCTTTGGCCGGGCCGCTTTGCAGGCGTGCCGCCACCGATCCTGCGTCCAGATCGGGCGTATAGCCCGTCATACGCATTTCGCCATAACAGAGCGCTTCGATAAAGCTGCGCGCATCATCTGATAAGACTGTTTTATGGCGCCCCACCCCTTGGGTGGAAATCCCGTCAAAATGATCGAACGAGCTGTTCCCGGTCCAGCTTTCGCCGCTCTGGCTTTGCAAGGTTAAATCACCCTTGGTATTTTGCAGGCCCAGCCAGTCCTGCCAGTGTTTCAGATAGGTATTCGGGTCAGCCACCAGATCTTCATAGCGCACGCACAGCACATTTTTGTTAGTGCGAAAATGCTCAAAAAACGCTGCTGATTTACGCCATTGCCGCGCCATAAACAAAAGTGGTCTTGGCTGACCCGCATGGGCGTCGGCGCGGCCATAATAAAGCGAGGCGGCAATGTCGCGTGGGTCGCGCAAAATAAGAATGGCCTTCATGTTTTGGCCTAAAAAATAGGGCAAAAACTCCTCTGCCCCGGTTTCCTTCCACGCTATGGCCTGTTGTTGGGCATGTGGTTTTTGGGCAAAATGATCAAAATAATGCCGGGCAAAGCTGACCAGTTCCCCGCCCTGCCAGTCGGCAAGGGCGCTTTTGGGGCTGTCCGGCTTGAAATACTGGCCCGAATAATCCGCCATGGCGTTCATGGCATTTTCAATCGTACTGGCTGACAGATTTTCGGTTTGCAGATAGTCACAAAAGGCGTTTTGCGGATAGGCGTTCTCAAATTGCTGATCGTTCAGCGGATGGGCCAATGCGCTTTGGGGGGCGTTCCGGCCCACTAAAAATCTACTTTTGATCTGGGTCAGCAATAATGGCAAAGGCTGGGAAAAACAGTCCACGGTGGGCAGAGACCAAAGCATTTTATCCACTAAAGTGGTGCCCGATCGCGGCGCACCGGTAATGAAGATCAGTGGCGTATTCATGGGCGCAGCTCCACCGGAATGGGCGAGGACAGCAAGGTGGACTGCGCCGCCGGGCCTTGCATCATCAGCAAATCCACCACCGCCATATGGCTTTCAAACCCGGGATAGATCTGGCTATAGATCGGGTGCTGATAGTCTTGAAAAATCGTGGTGATGCCGGCGTTTTTCAGGGCGTCCGTATCCAGATACGAAGCCGCCGACGGGCCGGTATAATAGACATCGGCCCCCACATGGTGGCACAGTTCGATAATGCGGGCCACCGGGTCATTGGTGTCGCAGGCAATATCCGAGGCGCGCTGGGTGGGCGTTGTGATGCCCAGAAAATCCGCAAAATTCGCAATCAGGCCAATGGTCAGATCGACAAGTAAATCGGGCGGGCTCTGCAGGCGGTTTTCCACCAGAGGAAACACCTCCCCAAAATAAGGCGCGCGGGCATAGTTTTGCCGGATCGATAAAAGATGCGCCCGGGCCCAGTTTTTATGGTCGCTAATGCGCACATCGCAAAGCCGGGTATCTAGGCCGCCTTTGCGCACCGGAATGGTTAGCCAGCACCAGTTTTTCTTGGTGCGAATGCGATTGCGATTGCGCCAGTCCTGTTTGGTGTACTGCACATCATCCAGAAAGATGAAATGATCACATAGGGCCATTTGTTCGAAATACCCAAGCCAGGGCAAGTATA
Organism: Robiginitomaculum sp.; assembly: GCA_015485335.1. Classification (GTDB taxonomy): domain Bacteria; phylum Pseudomonadota; class Alphaproteobacteria; order Caulobacterales; family Maricaulaceae; genus Robiginitomaculum_B. Next base: position 12,534 of record WFTT01000101.1, on the reverse strand, counting down.
CCGGTTGCATGATGGCTAGGCTGGTCACGATTTGGCCTCGGGATTGGGGCGGTCCATTTCCGGCAAAAGAAGACTGATCAGCAGGCCCAGTGACGCGGCGCTGACTACCGCCAGGCGGAGTAAAATCGCCGCGCTGACGCTTAACGCGGCCGGTACGCCAAAAAGTGCTGCGACCCCCGCCACCGCGCCTTCGCGCAGGCCCAGTCCGCCAAAGGCCAGCGGCAACAGGGTTACCAGCGTGCCGGTGACACTGGCCAGCAATGGCACAAAAAAGGAAAGGTTCTGATGCAAAGCCATAAAGATCAGCCACAGGGACAGGCCGCGCAACACGATCACCCACAGGCTGAGCACCCAGATGCGCGGGCCAAGGCTGCGAAGCGCCGCCAAGCCGTGCTCCAGCCGCATTTTCAGGGCTGGTGGAGCAAAACGGGGCAGGATTTTAAGGCCTAGCCACAAAAGAATGCCCACCGCCGCGCCGCCGCCCACCACGCCATAGCCAACGCGGACCGCAAAACCGTGCAGGGCGATATTGCCGCTGAAAATCAGATAAAGCGCGGCGATAAGGGCGATCAGGCCGGTCATGGTAATGCCGGCCAACCGCGCCGCCAGCAAGTGCGCCGCCGGTTCAGATAACGCCCCCGTGGTCTTGGTCGCGCCCTTGGCATAGCCCACGGCGCGATAGGCATCGCCGGTCAGAAACCCAAACCCCATTTGCGAGAAAAATGCCCCGCGCAGGGCCAGTCGCAAGTGCTGCACATAGGGCAAGTCGCGGACCGGAGCCATCCAGTGCAGGCGCAAGGCATCAAAACAAAACACGCTGCCGCGCACCCCGGCCGCCAGTATGAGGAGGGCAAAATTGGCCCCGGCGGCGGCTTTGAAGGCGGCATGTACATCCACCAGCGTAAAAATAAAATACAACAGGGCGATACTGACGACAATTTTCAGGACCAGAAACAAAGCGGTTTTCAGCGTACCGGACATTGGCCTACTCCGCCCCTTTTGGTTGGGGGGCCAGCACCACAATATCGGTTTTGATATAGGGTGCCATGGCGGTGGTCACGATCCGGTAATCGCGCGCCAGATCATGGCCGCGCGCTTCTATGGGCGCCGGGTCCAGGCGGTGCTTGTAGGCGGGCGCATCCAGTATCCAGGCCCGGGCCAGTTCTTCATCGCTCATTTGCGCCATCACATGGGCCAAAAAGGCATCCGAGCCCTTATAGGCGCTTAAAATCCAGGGCGTGAAGGCGGGTCGGGCCTGCATATGGTATTGCGCCATGGGCAAACGCCCCGACAGATCAATCAGGATCGGGCGTTGATCCATTGGCCCCATTTGGTCGGCGGCATCGCTAAGACGATCAAAAAATGCCTTGGTCAGGGGATCCAGGCGCAGCGTGCTGTACCCGCCACGAATGCTAGTTTTTTGGGTTTGCGCGGCCAGGGGCGTTTCCAGCCGATAAGGGTGGTTTACCATCGTGGTGCGTGTGGCCATGATGGGCAGGATCAGCGCGCTGACCATAGCCAGGGCCCAGATATAGCCCGTGCTCCGTGCCATGTGCAGGGCCATCAGGGTGCAGGCCAGCACCACAAACACGCTGGTAATCCCGGCCTTGCGGATCCAGTAGCCGGTACCAAATACGGTCAGGCTTAAGGTGGCGAGTACAAGTAGGGCGCTCACGCCCGCCAGCCGCCAATACAGCCGTCGCGTATCTTTATTGGGTGCCAGCGCGCCGGCAAAGACGCCGCAAAGTATGGCCATCAGGCCCAGATTGATCAGATAATAGGCCAGCTTGTCCAAGGGCACCTGTACCAGCGCCTGACTTTGCTGCCAGAAAATCATCTGTATCCAGATCAGGCCAATGGCCCCCATTGCTGCCCCGCCAAGGCGCAGCCATGGCGCGTTGGCAAAGCGATCGGCCACCCCCGGGGCGGAAAACGCCCCGCCAAGGCTGGTCAGCAACAGTGCCCAGGGGGCGGTCTGCCTGATGATGGTGATCTCTTTTTGAAGCAGGGTGAAACCCTTGGCGACCAATTGATTGGTGCCTAGGATTTCGCGTTTTTGCAGGCCGCCTTGGATGCGTTCCAGCGTGACCGGCAAGGGTTCGATAAAAACTTGGACGAGCACAAAGAAAAGCGCCGCCCCCAGCACCACAAACAGGATGAGTTGCACCAGTTTTTGCCAGGAAAACCGGGCCAGCATTAAATACAAAATGGCACAGATCAGCGCCATAGCCATGGCCGTGACGGGCCGGGTGGCGGCCAGCCCCAGCCCGGCAAAACCGGCCAGCATAGCGGCACCGCGAAACGGCCAGCCATGCTGGTTTTCTATGGTGGTTAAGGCAAAGGTCGCGCCCAGAACCAGCGCCATCAGGATCACCCCGATGGCGTTATAAGAGGGATCAGGAAGCCAGTAATAATAATAAAGCGCGCCGCCGCCGGCCCCGGCGCAAGCCAGCAACCATTTTAGTATGGGCAAGAGGGTTTCGCGCAGAACCGCTTTGGCAGCGAGTAGAAATAAGGCGGCACTGCTACCCATCAGCAAGGCAAACACCAGCAAACGATTGACCAGAATATTGTCCGGGTGCGGGATCAATTTCCACACCAGCGGAAACTGGGTGCTCATCATGCGAATGTCAGCAAAATGATAAAGGCTGGCATAATAATGGCCGGTGTCCGAAACATCGAGGCCACGATTTAGATTTACAAGCACGCTGAGCGGCAGCCATAAAAACACAAGGCCCAAAAGGCCGCTTAACAGCATCAGGGCCAGCGTGCGCCTGTCGATATTCATCACGAAGTTGCCAGCCCGTTTTGATGCAAAAATGCCTCCAGCGTATCGATGACCAGTACCAGCTCTTCATCGCTCATGGCACTGAATAGCGGCAGGCGCAGCAGGGTTTGCGCCGCATCAATCGTGTGGGGCAATTGCCCCGAGGCGCGGCCATATTTGCGCCCCGCCGGGGTAGTGTGCAGCGGCACATAATGGGGCGCAGTCATCACCCCATGGGCGCGCATAAAGGCGGCGCAGGCATCGCGTAATGCCTGATTGGCAAAGCGAAGGTGGTAAATATGGGCATTGTGATGCGCCGCCCCCGGGATTTGCGGCGTGCGCAGGGAGTTTACGGGGCCGAAGTGTTCGTCATAGGTCTGCCAGATGCGCATCCGTGCCTTGGTCAGGGTCTCTTCGCGTTGAAACTGGCCCAACAGTACCGCGGCGGCCAGCTCGCTCAGCAAGTATGAAGACCCCAGCACCCGCCATTCATATTTACTGACCTGCCCGCGCAGAAAATCGGCCCGGTCCGTACCCTTGTCGCGAATAAATTCAGCAGGTTTGACCAACGCCGGATCATTTACCAGCAAGGCCCCGCCTTCGCCGCAGGTAATGTTCTTGGTATGATGAAAGCTGAACGCCCCCATGGCGCCAAAACTGCCGAGCGCCTTGCCATTCCAATGGGCGCCCACGGCCTGGGCGGCATCTTCCAGCAATACCAGATTATGTTCGGCGCACAAATCAACAAAGGCCTCCATCTCGCATCCCACCCCGGCATAATGGACCAACATAATGGCACGGGTTTTGGGGGTGATGGCGGCGCGTGCCGCCTCCACATCAAGGTTCATGGTCAGCGGATCAATATCGGCAAAAACCGGCACCGCCCCGCGCAGCGCAAAGGCATTGGCGGTGGAAACAAAGGTAAAGGCCGGCACGATGACCTCGTCGCCCGGGCCCAGTTCCAGCGCCAGCGCCATCATTTCCAGCGCCGCAGTACACGACGGGGTGATCAATACTCGTTCGGCACCAGTGGATTGTTCCATCAGGGTTTCACAGGCGCGGGTTTGCACCCCGCCGCCTTCCAGACGGCCACCGGTAATGGCCTCTTCAAACGCGGTGCGTTCTTCCGTCCCGTAATCGGGTTGGCAAAACGGTACGCGCAGAGTGGGGGCAGGGGGGGGCGAATTCACCATAGGGTGGTGATAAACAGTGGACCCGCAGGGGTCAAAAGATTTGTGTGTCTTTTAGCCTGTCCCTAGACAGAAAAACTGGTGCCGCAACCACAGCCGCTTTTGGCATTGGGATTATTGATTTTAAAGGCTGCGCCGATCAATTCATCAGAGTAATCAATCTCGGATCCGGCCAGAAAATCCAGCGAGACATTATCAATCACCACCATGGCCCCATCGCGTTTGATCACCAGATCATCCTTTTCAGGGGCATCGGCAAAATCAAAGGTATAGGAAAACCCCGAACAGCCGCCGCCAACCACGGCCACACGCAAGGCGGTTTTCTTGTGCTCGCTCATAATCGCATTGATGCGTTTTGCTGCTGCAGAAGAAAGACGGACTTGGGGTTCACTCATGGTTTTGGCTCCGGCTGGTCTGGGGAGTAGGAATAAAGGCCAACTTTGGATATATGGGGGTCTCTTTTCTTTTTTCAAAGTAAATCAATGTCAGAAACTTTCAAGATACCGCCGCGGGCACCCTTTGCCTCGGACCCGCTCCATAGCCGGGGCCGATTGTTCAAACAGGCGCCCAGCGCCACGCGAACGGCGTTTCAGCGCGATCGCGACCGGGTAATCCATTGCACCGCCTTTCGTCGCTTAAAGCACAAAACCCAGGTGTTTGTCGCCCATGCGGATGATTATTACCGTACCCGCCTGACCCATTCACTAGAGGTGGCGCAAATCGCCCGCTCCATCGCCCGGGTATTGGGGCTGGACGAAGATTTGGCCGAAACCCTGGCGCTGGCCCATGATCTGGGCCACCCGCCCTTTGGCCATGCGGGCGAGGATGTACTGGACGAGGCCATGCGCAATTATGATGGCTTTGATCATAATGCCCAGACCCTGCGGATCGTCACCCAGATGGAACATGTTTACCCGGAATTTGACGGCCTTAACCTGACCTGGGAAACCCTGGAAGGGGTGGTAAAACACAATGGGCCCATGTGCCGTTCGGCCTCGGATCGGGATGGCCTGCCCTGGGCGTTTACCCATTTCGAGGGGTGGGAATGGCTGGAACCGCACACCTATGCCGGGCCAGAGGCTCAGGTGGCGGCCCTGGCCGATGACATTGCCTATAATAATCATGATATTGATGATGGCCTGCGCGCCGGGATCATTACCATTGAGCAATTGATGGAACTGCCGCTGGTTGGCGACACGTTTGAAGAGGTACTCAGCGTTCATCCGGGGCTATCGTCCAATCGGGTGATCCGCGAAGCCGTGCGCCGCCTGATCGGTAAATGGGTCGATGATTTGCTGAACGAATCGAACCGGCGCATCAAGGCCAATAATCCGCAAAGTGCCGCCGAAGTGCGCATGATGAGCGCTCCTCTGATTGGTTTTTCAGAGGAAATGATGATCAATATCAATATATTGCGTAAATTTTTACTGGAAAAAATGTATCGTCATTACACCGTAAACCGCACCCGTACCAAGGCCCGCCGGGCGGTCCGCGAATTGTTTGATGTCTTCTTGAACGAGCCGGATTTGCTGAATGATGAACTGAACGCCCAAACCGACGGGCCAAGGGGCAAGGCCACGGCGCGCATTGTCTGTGATTATATTGCCGGCATGACGGACACCTTTGCCATGGAAGAACACAAACGTCTGTTGTCTATGGACAGCTATCTTTAAGATGGCTTTGGGCTTTGAGTGATTCGCGCATGGCTGGAACGCATTAATGGTTGAAAACGATGGTTGATAAGGACGACAGAATCTACGCCCCGTCATATGATCGTGACGGATTTGATGCGCGTAATGACGGGGATGAAAATCGCGGGCCATTATTGCTGGTGGTGACCATTGCGGTGCTGCTGGCCTTTGCTGCGGTGGTGTACACCGCCTATCATCAGGGATTGCGCAAGGGCGGCCGTGATGCCGCGCCCCATGTCACCGCCGAACCTGGTCCTATTAAAACCAAACCCAGTGAAAGCCATGGCACACCGACGCCCAATCTGGGCAATCGGGCCTATGAGCCTTTGGACGATATAAAGGCCGCGCCGGTAGAGAAGGTCAAAACCGCGCCGCTGAGTGAAGAGCCTATGGCGCGTCCAACCAGAGCCGTTACCCCGCCGCCTGCGGCCAAAGTTGTCCCCAAAACCACACCGGCACCGGCGAAGACCAAACCAAAACCCAAACCCAAACCTGTGGCAAAACCGGTTGCCAAAGCACCGGTAAAAGCGGTGGTCAGTAATGGCGCCTTTCTGGTGCAGATTGCCTCTTTTCGTTCCGAGGCCCAGGCCCAGGCAGCTTGGGACCGGCTGGCCGGGCAACTGCCCCAGGCAACAATGGGACTTAGCGCAGACGTACAACGGGCCGATCTGGGGGCCAAGGGGGTGTATTATCGTTTGCGCGCTTCCAGCTTTGCCGATCGGGACAGCGCCAAAACCTTCTGTGACCAGTTAAAGAAGAGCGGTCAGGACTGCCTTGTGGTGCGTCGTTGAGCATGCGGGCCTGTATTTTTGGATGCCAAGGCACGCGCCTCAGCAAGGATGAAAAAACTTTCTTTGCCGAGGCCCAGCCATGGGGATTTATCCTTTTTGGCCGCAATTGTGAAAGTGAGGCGCAAATTGAGGCCCTGTGTGCTGATCTGCGCGAGGCCGTAGGCCGCCATGCGCCCATCCTGATTGACGAGGAAGGCGGGCGGGTTTCGCGGCTGCGCCCCCTTGGCGGGCGCATTGGTCCCAAGGCAGAAATTTTTGCAAAATCGGCTTTATCGCCCGAAGATACCCGGGCGGCGGTGCGGGCGAACTATGCCGCCATTGGCGCAAGATTGGCGAGCATGGGCATAGATGTAGACTGTGCCCCAGTGCTGGATCTGCCGGCAAAAGATGCGGACCCCATTATCGGTGACCGGGCGTTTTCAACCGATCCGGCCATCACCGCCAGTCTCGGTCAGGCCTGTCTAGAGGGGCTGAACGATGGCGGCGTAAGTGGCATCATCAAACATATACCTGGCCATGGCCGCGCCGATGTGGACAGCCACAAGGCCTTGCCGGTGGTGAGCGCCAGTCAGGATGAATTGCAAGCCCACGACTTTTTACCCTTTGCCGCCCTTAAAGACGCCCCCATGGCCATGACCGGGCACGTTATTTATAAGACCTTTGACCCCGATAATGCCGCCACCTGCTCTTCGATTATGATAAAAGAGGTGATCCGGGGGCGAATCGGCTTTGATGGGTTGTTGATGAGTGATGATCTGGACATGAAGGCCTTGCGGGGCCGTTTGACCGCCCGCACCGAGGCGGCGTTGGCGGCAGGATGTGATGTGGTGCTGCAATGCAATGGCGTTTTGGACGACATGCAAGAGGTGGCCAAGGCGGCTCCCATTTTGCGCGGCGAGGCTTTGCGCCGTGCCATGGCGGCCCGCACCAAGGCCAGCGTAAATGCTTTTTCGCGCCACGAGGCCGAGGCACAGGCCGATGCCTGGATGGCGCGCATTGACGGGGGACGGGTATGAGCGTGCAGGAATTTGAAGAAGATCTGCCCTTTGAAGCTGCCCGTCAGGCGCTTGGCGAAAATACGCCCCTGATCGTGGATATTGATGGCTTTGAAGGCCCGATGCATGTGTTGCTGGAACTGGCCCGCAAGCAAAGGGTGGATTTGCGTAATATCTCGATCCTGGAGCTGGCCGAACAATATCTCAGCTTTATTGAGCGCATTCGCGAAGTGCGGATTGAACTGGCCGCTGATTATCTGGTGATGGCATCCTGGCTTGCCTATCTGAAGTCGCGCCTGTTGCTGCCCACCCCAAAGAAGGATGATGACGAGCCCAGTGGCGAGGAAATGGCGATCCGGCTGGCCTTTCGCCTGCGCCGTTTGCACGCCATGCGGCTGGCCTCCAAGGCCTTGATGGAACAAACCCGCACCGGTGTGGATACCTTCACCCGGGGTGCCCCCGAAGGGGTGCGCCGCATCACCTCGCCGGTTTTTGAAGCCAGTATTTATGATCTTTTAAAGGCCTATGCGGTGCGCCGCTCGCGGGTGGCACGGGCGCATCTGACCATGAAAACTCCGATTGTGTATGCGTTGGAGGAAGCCCGCGAACGGCTGGAGCGGGTGCTGGGCAAGATTCGTGAATGGACGGCGCTGGATACATTATTGCCAACGGGTGGCAAAGCCAGCAAGGATGCGCCGCCGCGTTCATCCATACTGGCCAGCTCACTGGTGGCGACCTTGGAACTGGCCAAGGAAGGCAAGGCCGAATTGCGCCAGGCCGGTGCCTTTGCGCCGCTTTATGTCCGCCCCTGTTCATCCCGGGAAAAAGGATCATGAGCGAGGACGAAAACCCAACCCTGGATGCCATTGAAGAAGCGGTCAAAGCCCTGGCCGCGCGTACCAAACATACTGGCCTACAGGGCCATGCGCCGCGTCTGCCCGGCCTGCACCCGGTCAGTGCCCGCGATGAAGAACATTATCGCATGTTAGAGGCGCTGATGTTTGCCGCCGCCGAACCGCTGGACATGGAGACCATTCGCACGCGCCTGCCGGGCAATGCCGAATGCACCGCTTTGCTGGCCCGTATGGAACAGGACTATGCGGGGCGCGGGGTTAATCTGGTCCGGGTTGCCGATAAATGGCGACTGCAAACCGCCCCGGATCTGGCCCATATTCTGGTCGAAGAGCGCGAAGAGCCGCGCAAGCTTTCCAATGCGGCGCTGGAAACCCTTTCCATCATTGCCTATCATCAGCCGGTGACCCGGGCCGAGATCGAAGACGTGCGCGGCGTGGCGGTCTCCAAAGGCACGCTGGATTTGCTGATGGAAATGAAATGGGTGCGCCTGCGTGGTCGTCGCCGTACCCCGGGCCGCCCGGTTACCTATGGCACCACGGATGCGTTTTTGAGCCATTTCGGTCTGGAACGCATTGACGACCTGCCGGGCAAGGACGAACTGAAGGCCGCGGGCCTTCTGGATAGCCGTGTTCCGGCGGGCTTTACCGTGCCCAGCCCGTCCGATGTGATGGAAGATGCTGAACTGCCGCTGGATGAACCCTTGGAAGAAGCATCGGAATTTCACACTGATTATATGGGCAGTAACGATGAGCAGTAAAAACACCTCGCCAAACCTGCTTGCGACGGGTATTCTTGGTCCGCTCGTTTAATGCAATAGGAAGGTCCGGGTTATGGGTTCTGTTGGTCCATTACAGATTATTGTTGTCGCCGTGGTTGCGCTGATCCTTTTTGGCGGGCGCGGCAAGATCTCTTCGGTCATGGGGGATCTGGCCAAAGGCATTAAAAGCTTCCGCAAGGGGCTGAAGGACGATGACCCGATCATAGAGGATAAGGGCGAAACCATTGACGGTACCGCCCGCCGCGAAAAAAGCACCTCATCAGAAGACTAGAAGTCTAGCACATCATGTTGCCACAACTTGGGTTTACCGAATTCCTGCTGATCGCCATTATCGCTTTGGTGGTGGTGGGGCCGCGTGACCTGCCCGGTATGATGCGCAAGGTCGGCACTTGGGTGGCCCGGGCGCGGGGCATGGCGCGCGAGTTTCAGGGCGCGTTTGACGATATGGGCCGCGAGGTAGAGCTGGAAGAATTGCGCAAAGAGATCGAGGCCATCAAGAACGCCAACCCCCTTACCGAGATTGCCGACGATCTGAAACAAACCGAAGATGAAGTGCGTGATGACGTCGCCTCCTGATGACGCCCCCCAAACGAACGAAGATGAGGACGAGGTTGAAGCCAGCCGCGCCCCGCTTTTGGATCATTTGCTGGAACTGCGCACCCGCATCATCTGGGCACTGATTGCGGTGGTTATCGCCTTTGGCATCTGCTTTGCCTATGCCTTGCCGATTTATGACTTCTTACTGCGCCCCTTCACCGTGGCCGCCCAGCTGGTCAGCAGCCAGTCTGGCAATGCCATCGTGCCCAAATTGATCTTTACCGGGCCGATGGAATTCTTCTTTGTTAAGGTCAAACTGGCACTTTTTGGCGCTGTCATTCTGGCCTTTCCCTTTATTGCCTTTCAGATTTATCGTTTTGTGGCCCCGGGGCTTTATCGCAATGAACGGGGGGCCTTTTTGCCATTCATGGTGGCCTCGCCGGCGCTCTTTGCCCTGGGGGCCAGCTTTGTTTACTTCATCATGATGCCCATGGTCATGCGTTTTGCCCTGATGCAGGAGCAAACCCCAGACAGCTCACGCATTGCCATCGAACTGTTGCCCCGGGTTAGCGAATATCTCAGCCTGACCACCACGCTGATCCTTGCCTTTGGCTTCTCATTTCAGTTGCCCGTGGTGCTGACCCTGATGGGCCGGGCCGGGCTGGTCAGTGCGGCGGCCCTGCGAAAGGGGCGTAAATTTGCCATTGTCGGTATTTTGGCCTTTGCTGCCTTTTTCACCCCGCCCGATGTCATCAGCCAGATCATATTGGGCGTTCCGGTATTGCTTCTTTATGAAATCTCGATCTTCAGCGTTGCCCTGATCGAACGCAAACGCGACGAGGACGAAGAGGACGCAGCCGAGAAAGAAGCCTGAGGATGATCCGGTTTGCTCTATAACCTTGAAGAAAAAGAGATTATGAGCGCGGCGGTCCAGCCCAATATGCGCAACCCGGATATTGGTGTCGCGCCGTTCAAACATATTATCAAAAAACACCTTCGCCGGTCTGCGTTTAAAAACAAGCGCATTTTGGATATTGGACCAGGCCAGTGCGACTTTCTGGATCTGGCCAAAAAGGCCGGTGCCGAGCACACCTCGGGATGCGATTTTGATCCAGCCGTTGGCGCGCTGGGTATGTTGCGTGGTCATGACATGACGATTGCCAATCTCAAACAGGGTTGGCCCTATAAGGGCGAGGTTTTTGACGGCATATTTTGTCGCGGCAGCATTAATTGCTGTTGGTTTTCATCCGAAGAGCGCTTGGTGGTGTTCCTAGATGAACTGGCCGCGTCCCTTGCCCCCGGTGGTTGGATGTGGATTGCGCCCTGGAATAATCCAGCGCCGGGCAAGGAAGACTTTTTGGAAGTGGCTCAGCGAGCCTGCACAGCATGGGCCGATTGCAATGGGATCCGCATTGAAATGCCTCCGCCGCGTAAAAGAGCAAAATATGGCATCGACTATTCCATCCCGCGTGTCGAGATATGGCACCGCCAATGAGTTGGCTGGCTAACACAGCGCCCGGCTATTTGCCTTTTACCTATCTGGAGAGCTTGTTTGCGGTTCTCAAACAATCTCCCCGTGTCCGTTTTCGTACCTTCGCTGATCTGGTGTTTGATCTGGAACAGCCCTTAGCAACGCCAAAGGCGCTCAAGACGGCCTATAAGGCAGAGTACAAAGCCTGGAAAAAAGAGGTCGCTGCCAAAGAAGAACCCGTCATCGACATCATTTTAATGCATGATTGTGATAGCGGGCCCAAACAAACTGTTCACCTGTGCGAATATCAGGTGGCAAATGGTGTGGTTTCCACCACATCCTTGTTTACCCGCACCATGGTCGAGGGCGTGCCAAGACCTTATCCTATTGATTATGACCGGCTGTTGGTAACGCAGGCACAAGGAAACTGTTTTGCCTATCATTGTAATGCCTATCAGACCGCCGGCTTTGACCCATCAAAAGTCGAGGCGCATTTTAACGCCGATATGGCGGCGCTAAGAGAGCGCGGATTTTCCATCAATCATTTTTCACCCCATGGCGGCCCGGCCTGTCCCGATGGGCGAAGAAACAACAGTTTCTTTTATCCGGCCTTTGCCCCAAAGGCCTTGATCTGGACCCATAATCGTTACGAACCCATCGGCAATCATTATAGCGATGGCGGTCTGGCCCCCAGACTGGCCCGCGGCGATATTACCGTGGATTTACAATACAGGTTAATGAAAGCCATGGCGCTAAACACCAGGTTTTTTATCCTCCTTCATCCACAATACTATTTCAGCGAAACGCCCGATCGGGCCAAAGAGATTTTTGCGGCCTCTCCCTGGGTGAAGGCATTTTGGCAATGGCACGAAAAGGGACAACCGGAACGTTACTGGGAACCGCTAAGAGAACACCTTGCCAATGTTGGTCATCACAGCCTGTGGTATAAAACCAGACACAAATTATGGCAGGGCTATAATTTCATAAAGGCTCTAAAACCGTTAAAATCGTGAATGCCTTTGGCTTTGTGTTCCGATCTAAATTGCCCAGTTTACCTCTCCTTTTCAGGGCGGGCATAACCTGGTTTTATCCCCGCCTTTGTTAGGGGCAATCAGGGGTAAATGAGGGACATTTCAGGGGCGCTTTTGCGTCCTTTAGGGGCAATTAAGGGGTAAGTGATGGACATGCGAAGGGGTAAAGGTGCCCCTTATTGACCCTTAAGTGCGTTATGCAGGGGATAATGTAGAAACGCTCCCCTTCGTGTCATCCCGGGCGGAGACCCGGGATGACACGAAGGGGAGCGTTTCTACATTATCCCCTGCATAACGCACTTAAGGATCAATAAGGGGCACCTTTACCCCTTCGCATGTCCATCACTTACCCCTTAATTGCCCCTAAAGGACGCAAAAGCGCCCCTGAAATGTCCCTCATTTACCCCTGATTGCCCCTAACAAAGGCG
>WFTT01000100.1 GCA_015485335.1 Robiginitomaculum sp. | reverse complement strand
TGCAAAATGCGCCGACCAGTGTTGCCGCGCCTGCTGCCCCCACGGCACCTCAGGTGCCCGGCGGGTTTGACCTAGTGCCGCTGGATGGTATGCGCAAAGTGATTGCTGCACGCATGACCGAATCTTTTCGTGATGTGCCGCATTTCCCGCTCAACATTGATTGTAAGCTGGATGCGCTCTTGGGCGCCCGCAAAGCCATCAACGAAGCCGCTGCCGAAGACGGCATTAAAATCTCGGTCAATGATTTTATCATCCGGGCCAGCGCTTTGGCGCTAAAAAACGTACCCGCCGCCAATGCCAGTTATACGCCCGAGGGGCTAAAGCTCTGGCATGATGTGGATATTGCCGTGGCCGTGGCCATAGAGGGTGGTTTGATCACCCCGGTGGTCAGACAGGCGCAAGCCAAGGGCCTGGCCGCCATTTCCGCTGAGGTGAAAGATCTGGCGGGCCGCGCCAAAGCGCGCAAACTGATGCCCGAAGAATATCAGGGCGGCACGTTTACCATCTCGAATATGGGCATGATGGGGATCAAATCCTTTGCCTCCATCATAAACCAGCCACAGGCCTGTATCCTCTCTATTGGCGCGGGCGAAAAGCGCCCCGTGGTCATTGGGGATGAATTGGGCATTGCCACCATCATGACGGTAACGCTGACCTGTGATCACCGGGTGGTGGATGGAGCCATCGGCGCGGAATTTTTGAAATACTTCAAACGTTATATCGAAAACCCGGCCATGATGCTGTTATAAGGGCGAACCATGTTGACCTATGCAAAAATGCAGACCTGTGACGCGCAAGACCGCTCTTGCGCCCCTGCATTTTGCCCTGTACCGGCAAATCCACGAGGAATTTTCTAATGGATATGGCCATGCTGGATCTTTTTATTGCGAGCTTTGTCACCCTGTTTGTGGTGATCGATGCGCTGGGCGTTGCGCCCATTTTTGCCACGCTGACGGCGGGCACCAGTGCCGCGCACAGCCGCGCTATGGCCATTCGTGGCACCATTTATGCGGGTGGCTTGCTGCTGGCCTTTGCCTTTGGCGGGGAATGGCTGCTCAGCCGTATGGGGGTCAGTCTGGATGCATTTCGCACGGCGGGTGGATTGCTCATGTTGCTGATGTCCATCGAAATGCTGTTCGAAAAGCGTCAGGCGCGCCGCGAAAGCCGCGCCGAAAGCATGTTGGAGGACGAGGACGGACCAGAAGATATTTCAGTCTTTCCCTTGGCCATTCCGCTGTTGGCCGGGCCGGGTTCCATTGCGGCCATCATGATCTTTATGTCGCAACAGCATGATCACCCACTGGCCCAGCTGGTGGTGGTGGGGGCCATGCTTGCCAACCTGTTGATTGCTCTGGTTCTTATGCTGATGGCGCCGTGGCTCTTGCGGGTGATGGGGCATACCGTGGGGGCGCTGATTACCCGGGTGTTTGGTGTTATTCTGGCCGCTCTGTCGGTGCAGCTTATTTTTGATGGCATCAAAAACGTGTTTTTTGCCTAGGGGCCAGATAATGACTGATCAGCCGCAAAAGGTTCGTCTGGCCGATCTGGTGTTTCCGGACCAGACTAACCATCAGGGCGATATGTTTGGCGGCGCGGCGCTGGCATTTATGGACAAGGTAGCCTTTCTGGCCGCGGCGCGTCTGGCCCGGCGCGGCTTTGTCACCGCGGCGGTAGAGCGCATGGATTTCAAGGCCCCGGTACTGGTGGGTGAGCTGGTGGACCTTTGCGGCGAAGTGCGCAGCGTCGGCCGATCTTCGATGAATGTGCGCGTCAGCCTGTGGGCGGAAAACCTGCTCACCGGCGAACGACGCCTGACCACCCAGGGCGATTTCATCATGGTCGCCACGGATCGAAAAACCAATAAAACCCCTTTGCCGCCAGTGCCCGATTATGCGCCCGAGCCAGCGGGCGTGACCCGCACGAACGAGCTGGTCTTTCCGGGCGATACCGATCACCGAGGCATGTTGTTCGGGGGCCGGGCGCTGAACCTGATGGAAAAGGCCGCCTTTGTTGCGGCCAGTCGCCATGCGCGCACCTCGGTGGTGATGGCCGCCTTAAACGAGATAGACTTTGCCGCCCCCATCCATGTGGGCGAAATGATTGAAATCTCCGCCCGGGTGGCCAGCGTGGGGCGCACCTCCATGCGGGTGGCCGTGACCCTGTGTGCCGAGGACTTGCAAACCGGCGTGCGCAGGCAGGCCACCATCGGCGAATTTATCATGGTGGCGCTGGGTGAGGATGGTAAACCCACCCCGGCACCTCCGTTAAAAAAGGAAGATTAAGATGGCATCGCAAGCTTTTGATTTAATAATAATAGGTGCCGGTCCCGGAGGCTATGTGGCGGCCATTCGTGCGGCGCAATTGGGGCTGAAAACCGCCATTGTTGAACGCGAGCATTTGGGCGGTGTGTGTCTGAACTGGGGCTGTATTCCCACCAAGGCCTTGCTGCGCTCTGCCGAAGTATTCGAGCTGATGGAAAATGCAAAATCCTATGGCCTTAGCTGTACCAAGCCCGATTTTGATCTGGACAAGGTGGTAAAGCGTTCTCGCCAGATCGCCGGACAGCTTTCCGGCGGGGTGAAGTATTTGCTCAAAAAGCATAAAATTACGGTGATTGATGGCACGGCGCGTCTGGAACGCGGGGCCAAGGCCCCCAAGGTCATCGTTAAGGACAAAGCTGGCAAGGAGACGCCCTATAGCGCCGCCCACGTCATTCTGGCCACCGGCGCGCGGGCGCGCACCATCCCGGCGGCGGGCCTCGCCCCGGACGGCAAGTTCATCTGGACCGCCCGCGAGGCCATGACGCCGGACGTGATGCCCAAATCCTTACTTGTCATTGGTTCGGGCGCCATCGGCATTGAATTTGCGTCGTTTTATAATGCCCTTGGGGCCGATGTGACCGTGGTCGAGATGTTGGACCGGGTATTGCCGGTCGAAGATGCCGAGATCAGCACCCATGCGCAAAAGGCCTTCGAGAAAGCCGGCATGAACATCCTCACCTCTGCACAGGTAGAAAAGGTCACCCCCGGTAAGGACACCATTACCGCCAGTATCAAAACCAAAGACGGCAAGGTGCAGGAAATAACGGCGGAGCGCATCATTTTGGCCATTGGCATTGTCGGCAATGTGGAAAATTTAGGCCTAGAGGCTTTGGGCGTAAAAACCGACCGCACCCATGTGGTGGTGGATGAATTTTCGAACACTAATGTGCCCGGGCTTTATGCCATTGGCGATCTGACCGCGCCGCCATGGCTGGCGCATAAGGCCAGCCATGAAGGGGTGATTTGCGTTGAAAAAATCGCTGGGAATACCCCCCATCCACTGGATCACGGCAACATACCGGGCTGTACTTATTGCCGTCCGCAAGTGGCCTCGGTAGGCCTTACCGAAGCCGCCGCCAAGGCCGCCGGACACACCGTCAAGGTGGGGCGTTTTCCCTTTATGGGCAATGGCAAGGCCATCGCGCTTGGCGAGGCCGAAGGCCTGATCAAGACGGTGTTTGACGCCAAAACCGGCGAATTGCTTGGCGCACACATGATCGGCGCAGAGGTCACCGAACTGATCCAGGGCTATACCATCGCTCGCACGCTGGAAACTACTGAAGCCGAGCTGATGGAAACGGTCTTCCCGCACCCGACCCTGTCGGAAATGATGCATGAAAGCGTTCTGGATGCCTATGGCAAGGTGATCCACGTTTAGGGCTACACCAGTTAATGCAAAAAAGCCTCTCGTAATGAGCAATCAAAATTTTGGGGTTTCCATTCAGCAAGCTCTGCTAATCGAACTGCGTAACCCACAGTAGGTGGTGTTGTTTTTTCTGCAACATAAACGCCAATTACTCGCCAATCTGTGCCAACACGGTGAATAAGTGGTGCACCAGAACAACAACTCCCACTTGCTTCACTCAGTTCAAAAAAACTTTGACCGACAGAAAATCCAAAAGGTAAATTTCTACTTATTCGACGTCGAATATAACCTTGATAAAATATTAAATCTGGCCTGAAAGTGTGTCGCCCTTCTTCAATGGGCAGAAGTTGCGATAATTCTTTTGCTACATCATCTGGATAACCCCAAAGTTCATAATTGAGAGTCGCAAATTGGGGTGAGAAATTGGCTGAAAAGATGGAATTTTCGTAGAGGAAGGCTGG
>WFTT01000099.1 GCA_015485335.1 Robiginitomaculum sp. | reverse complement strand
GCCCAGGCGCAGCTTGCACAGGCGCTAACCCAAGCAACGGAGAGGCGGGCCGGCCTTGAAGAGAAACTTGCCGCGCGCACAAAAGAAGCGGAAAACCTGCAGGCCGAACTGGCGCAGGCGCGATCCGGCATGACAGAGCAGCGCAGTGCCCTTGAAAGCCAGCTCAAGACGGTGCAGGCGCAGCTTGCACAGGCGCAGGCCAAAGCAACGGATTTTGAACAACAGCTGGCTGTAAGTGCCCAAAAATTACAGGGGCAAACTGAAAGAGCCAATGCCTTGCAAGAGGAATTGACCCAAGCAAAAAATGCCGCCAGCCAAGCCGCAAAGGACCACAGCCAAGAGTATCAGGAGCTGCAGCACACCTTGCAGCGGGATTTGGCGGTTGCCCTGCGCATGCAGGCGTTGGCGCGCAGTGATCAACAAGATTTACAACAGCGTTTTGCCGCGTTACAGGCAGAAAAAGATCAGCAAGAGGCCCTGTTGGTCAAGGTCACCCAAAAGCTGGGAAGTGCTGCAAAGCACTTGCATCAATTGGCCCAACAGGAAAACATCCTCGAAACGTTACCATCTGTAGAGATTGAGGAAACGCAGGTGGAAAAACCGGCAAAGAAGAAGCAAACCAAAGCGCGTAAAAAGGGTAAAAAGAAGAGTTCTGCTAAATGACACAAGCGCCTATTGTTCCTGCTGGTTTGCTCGAGGCAGTGGATGCCACTTTGCGGTTGCTGGATGAACATTCGGCGCAACACGCTTCCTTGCCTGTGACGTCGGAACCTTTGCCAAGTCTGTTGGAACAATGCCAACAGGCCTGTGCCGAAATTGCAGAGCGCGCGCCAGAACCAATTCGCACGCTCCATCATTTTGCCTGTACGGGAGGCACTGTGATGAGCAAACAGCTGTCGGTGATGCCCAATACATACGTGTTGAGTGAAGTGGACCCTCTGAGCATGATGGCGCGGGAGATGTCATTTACGCCCTCTGATTTGATACATCAATTGCGCTTGGGGATTCGGGACGTGGATGACCGCTTGCTGGTCAAGGTATTTATTGCAGGCTTGCAGGAGATTTATGACTGGGCGTGTAACCACGGGGCGCGGCTGGTTTTGCGCGACCACACGCATTCACAGTTTTGTTGGGGAGACGATATTCGCAAGGGGACAAGCCTGATTGAATTGCTTCAGGACGATTTTCCGCTGCGCAGTGCTGTAACTGTGCGCCATCCGCTCGATTCCTATTTGTCTCTGGACCAGTTGAACTGGGTCAGTTTCAGCCCGCAAACATTTGAAGAATACTGCCGTCGTTATTTGGTGTTTCTTGACATGCATCAGGAGATGCCTCTGTTTAAATACGAGGATTTTGTTGCAAATCCTGAAACGGTTACGCAGGAAATCTGCGCCGCGTTGGAGTTGCCGTTTGAGGCCGGGTTTCTGGATATTTCCCCATTGGTGCATCTGAGCGGAGACAGCGGACGCGCCGGAACCTGGATCTCAGCGCGCCCGCGGCGCGAAATCCCGGACCGGATTGCCCAGGAGCGCCAAAACAGCGCAAGCTACCGATTGTTGTGCCAGCGCCTTGACTATGAGCTCTGATCCAATCCGTATTTTTCCGCTTGGGAATTATGCTCACCGGCAGCCTTTGGCCTATGCACCGCTGCGGGATCTGGTGGCCGGTCGGCTGATGCTTGTGGATTCCCCGCAAGCAGCCGATATTCTGTTGGTGGCCCATAGCAAGGATTTGGATAGTGAATCGGCTATTTTGGGGTGCTACCCCGATAAAAAGGTTGTGCTTTTGTCTGAGGAACCGTTTTGGGATACGGTCTGGGCGGCGGATCCTTTTACGCGCCAGCAACGATTTGCTTCAGAACAGGGGACGTTTGATTTTACGTTTCTGAACCACCACACCAGTGATATTTTTGCCTTTGAACGTATCCCCTATTTTTTACTTACCGATTACCGTTTTGGCCCGCGCTATGCGCGCCGGTTTGCCCGTAACGCCCGCAAAAGCCCGCGGGACTGGCAGGCGCATTTTTCCCGTGCCAAAATACAGGCAGCCTTTGTGGCGGAAAAACGGATGAATGAAAAATTTGCCGTGCGTTTCGAGGCGGAAGACACCTATGGCTTGTGTCGCTTTCGCTCGCAGGTGACCGAGATCCCCCAATCCGGAGAGGTTTTGCGCCTGGGTAAGGGCTGGCGCAAAGGCCCCTTGCGTCAGGAGCTGAATGATTGGCATCTGGAAAAGCTGTTGACGCTGGACGGGCAGTGCCGGTTTGTGTCTGCCTTGGAGAATACACATCAGACGACTTATTTATCCGAAAAGCTGTTTGATGCTTTTGCGGTTGGCGGCGTGCCGATTTTTTATGCCTCAAAGGCGCATCGTTTGCAGGGGCTATTGCCGGCTGCATCCTGGTTGAATGTTTTCGGAATGACCCCGGAACAGTCCGTAACCTCGATGACGCGGTTTTGCTTTGATCAGGCATTTCATATTGCCTATCAGCAGGCACAAGAACAGCTGGCCGAATTTTTTTGCAATCCGCGTGTGATGGTACAAGAAAGAGACCGTTTACGAGGGGCGTTGCTGGCGGAATTTCGTCGAGTATAGATTAAAACGGTTCCCCTCTGCAAAACGGGTGAAGTCTTTTGGCAGATATGAATATGCTTGATAGGGGGGGCATAAAGGTTGAGCGGAAAAACCCGGCCATATTACTCTGTTGCAACCCGGCATTGAAATGCGGGGGCTGGTTTTAGGCGGGAAAAAAGGTTTGGAAATTCCGGTTTTGGCATTCTACAGAAAATGCCGGGGTTTCTATGAACTGTAATTTTTTTCACTTCATTTTCTTATCTATTCCCCGTATGTCATTTGACAATGTAATTACTCATAGACACAGGTATCATGACCAAACGCGCTCTTATTACTGGCATCACTGGCCAGGACGGTTCTTATCTCGCTGAATTCCTTCTTGAAAAAGGCTATGAAGTCCACGGTATTAAACGCCGCGGCTCCACATTGAATACCCA
This sequence comes from Robiginitomaculum sp., assembly GCA_015485335.1. GTDB lineage: Bacteria > Pseudomonadota > Alphaproteobacteria > Caulobacterales > Maricaulaceae > Robiginitomaculum_B. Next base: position 16,569 of record WFTT01000099.1, on the reverse strand, counting down.
GCGGGTTGACCACATTTATCAGGATCCGCATGTCGATAAGCAGAAATTTATTTTGCATTATGGCGATCTGACAGATTCGTCCAACCTGACCCGGATCATCAAGGAAATTCAGCCGGACGAGGTGTATAATCTTGGTGCCCAGTCCCATGTGGCGGTGAGCTTTGAATCGCCGGAATATACCGCTGATGTGGATGGTATGGGTACATTGCGCCTGCTGGAAGCGATCCGTTTGCTGGGTCTGGAAGAAAAAAGCCGGTTTTATCAGGCGTCCACGTCTGAACTCTTTGGTCTGGTGCAGGAAACCCCGCAGCGTGAGACCACTCCGTTTTATCCGCGCAGCCCCTATGCGGTGGCCAAGCTGTATTCCTACTGGATCACGGTGAATTACCGCGAGGCCTATGGCATGTATGCCTGCAACGGCATTCTGTTCAACCACGAGAGCCCGCGGCGCGGTGAAACCTTTGTGACCCGTAAAATCACCCGTGGCCTGGCCAATATCGCCCTTGGCATGGAAGATTGCCTTTATATGGGCAACATCGATTCCCTGCGCGATTGGGGCCATGCCAAGGATTATGTGCGCATGCAGTGGTTGATGCTGCAACAGGATCAGGCCGAAGATTTCGTGATTGCGACCGGCGTACAATATTCGGTACGCGATTTCATTACCTGGTCGGCAGCCGAATTGGGCATTACCCTGGAATTCTCGGGCGAAGGCGTTGATGAAATCGCAACCGTTGCCGCCATTGAGGGCGACATGGCACCGGCCCTGTCTGTTGGCGATGTAATCATGCGCATTGATACACGCTATTTCCGTCCGGCAGAGGTGGAAACCCTGTTGGGAGATCCGAGCAATGCCAAAGAAAAGCTGGGGTGGACACCGGAAATCACCGTGCAGGAAATGTGTGCGGAAATGGTGCGTGAAGATTATAAAACCTCCCGCCGTCATGCCTTGCTGAAAGAACACGGTATGGAAGTGCCTGTATCCTTAGAAGACTGATTTCAAGGCGGAATGGAGTGGGAAATGGCGGTTAATATTCTTGTCCTTGGTTTCAGCGTGACAGCAGATGAACCCGGGTTCATTAAAAGTGCACGGCAAAAACTGGGTGAGAATACGCGGTTCTCGATAAGGAAAATTGGTATCGGCGGTGTACACCCGCTGCATTTGAAATTTCTGATTGAGCAGATATTACAGGATATCCGCCCGGATTTTGTGGTCCTTGAAATTTCCACATCTCCTTTCCGCATACTTCACAACGACCCCATGCGTCATCAAGAGGCGCTCAACTGGATTTTGTACAGATGCCAGCAACACCGGATTGGTCTGGCCTTTCTGGATTTGCCACGCAAAGATGTTGACCAGGAAGAGGACTGGGTTACCGCCATGCACCGCCAGATATGTGCAGCGCATGCGATTCAATATCATCTGGTACCCTTACGCGCAGAATTCCTGAAAGACATGGTACACCCTGATCCCGAGGGGTGCGCCTATTATGCCGATCATTTCCTGATGTTGCTGGACGAATTGGATCCGGGTTCGCAGATTGCCGGTGAATTTCCGGTGGCAACAGAATTCGGTGTATATGATTGTGTGAAACACCCTGACGAGGTCGGTATGCGTCATACACGGGGGGGCTATACTGTCGATCTGGCAGAAATCACCCCGGATCACCCCCTCACCCTGTCGGTGCAGCCCGATACATCCATCTTGGGCTTGTTGTATTTAATGGGTCCCAGATCAGGCAGCCTCGCCATACAGGTGGACCATACAAAGATACATGTAAGTGCCTATGATGAATTTTGCTATTATGAACGGGTTGGCATCCAGGTTTTCCCGGCACTCAAAGGTGTAAATGTTAAGATTAGCCAGCTTCCGGATATCCCCGAGACAGCCCTCAAAAAAGGCGACAAGGATTTTGGGCCACGTGTGGGTTATGTTGGAAAATTATTATATGAGCGCCCTTTAGAAAATACTTAATCTCCCAACACAATGGAGTTCACTATGAAAATCTATGTTGCAGGCCATCGCGGCATGGTTGGCGGGGCAATTGTGCGCCAGTTACAGGCGCGCATTGATGCGGGCGAGGAAATCGATATCCTCACCCGGACCCACAGCGAGCTGGATCTGACAAGCCAGCCGGCGGTTGCCGGTTTTATGGCCACAGAAAAACCCGATGTGGTCATTCTGGCAGCGGCCAAGGTGGGCGGCATTATCGCCAACAGCACCTATCCGGCAGAATTCATCTATGAAAACCTGATGATGGAATGCAATGTGATCCATCAGGCCTATAGCGCCGGGGTCAAGCGGCTGTTGTTTCTGGGCAGTTCCTGTATCTATCCCAAAATGGCCGAACAGCCGATGCGCGAAGATGCGCTGCTGACCGGCACGCTGGAACCGACCAATGAACCCTATGCCATTGCCAAAATCGCCGGAATCAAACTGTGCGAGAGCTACAACCGTCAGTACGGTGTGGATTATCGTTCGGTGATGCCCACCAACCTCTATGGGCCGGGGGATAATTTCCATCCGGAAAACTCCCATGTGCTGCCGGCCATGATCCGCCGTTTCCATGAGGCCGTTGAAAACGGCACGCCGGAGGTGGTGATCTGGGGCACGGGCAAACCGTTCCGCGAATTCCTGCATGTGGATGATATGGCCGAGGCCTCCCTGTTCGTGATGGATCTGGACGATGAGACCTACAAGGCCAACACCAAGGACATGCTCAGCCATATCAATGTGGGCACCGGCACCGATGTCAGCATCGGTGAGCTGGCGCATATGGTGGCCGAGGTTACCGGCTTTAAGGGCACGATCGGTTTTGATACTTCCAAACCCGATGGTACACCGCGCAAACTGATGGATGTCTCCCGGTTGCGGGATATGGGCTGGACTGCCAAAATCGGCCTGCGCGAAGGGGTGCAGGATGCCTATCAATGGTATTTGAACAACCGCGACACGTTGCGTGGCTGATATATTGTCGAACAAGGCGGGAAACTGCCTTGTTTACTCCCTTTTGACAGCTGCGCTTTGTCACTGCACAAACCCGCTTGTCGCTGTAACAACAGTTTGATGTTGCAGTGTTTAACCTGTAATTAAACCAGTAGATTAATGCTGAGACTTCCAGACCCGTCAGGATTGCCAATATGACCTCTCTTATTCATCCCGTTCTTTTGTGTGGTGGCTCGGGCACCCGTTTGTGGCCTTTGTCGCGCAAAAGCTATCCCAAGCAGTTTTCGCCGCTTCTGGGCAGCGAGAGCCTGTTTCAGGCTTCGGCCAAACGTCTGTCGGGTGATCTCTATGCGGCTCCGATGGTGCTGACGAACGAGGATTTCCGTTTTATCGTCACCGAACAGCTGGCGGATATCGGGATGGAACCGGCGGCTATTCTGATTGAACCACAGGGGCGCAATACGGCACCGGCGGTTCTGGCGGCGGCCTTGCATCTGGCGAAAACCGACCCCGAGGCCTTGATGCTGGTGGCCCCTTCGGATCATGTGATCCCGGATGTGGAGGCCTTCAATGCGGCGGTCCGCGTTGCGGCAGTTGCCGCCACGGCCGGCGCGCTGGTGACCTTTGGCATTCAGCCAAACCGGGCCGAAACCGGCTATGGCTATCTGGAGCTGGAAGCCGCCCCTGAAGGGGGAGAGCCGGTCGCCCAAAAACTGCGCCAGTTTGTGGAAAAACCTGATGCGACACGTGCCGGTGAAATGCTGGCGGCGGGCAATTTCCTGTGGAATGCGGGTATTTTCCTGTTCTCGGTGGAAACCATTATTAGCGCCTTTAAAACCCATGCGCCCCAGTTGATCGACCCTGTCAGCGCGGCGGTTGCTGGCGGCGAAGAGGACCTTGGCTTTACCCGTCTGGCCGCAGATCCCTGGGCCAAGGCCGAGGATATTTCCATTGACTATGCGGTGATGGAAAAAGCAGACAACCTGTCTGTGGTGCCTTACGGCAGCGGCTGGTCCGATCTGGGCGGCTGGGATGCGGTTTGGCTGGAAAGTGGCCCTGATGGCGATGGCGTGGCCACCAATGGCTCGGCCATGGCGATTGATTGCAAGGACACGTTCTTGCGATCCGAAGCGGAGGGCCAGAAACTGGTTGGCCTCGGCCTTGAAAACATCATCGCGATTTCCATGCCGGATGCGGTTCTGGTGGCGGATAAATCCCGCGCCCAGGACGTGAAAACCGTGGTTTCCGCGCTCAAGACCGAAGGCAGCCAGCAGGCGGAAACCTTCCCGCGCGACCACCGGCCCTGGGGCTGGTTTGAAAGTCTGGTTGTGGGGGAGCGTTTTCAGGTGAAGCGCATCGTTGTGCATCCCGGCGCGTCCCTGTCCTTGCAAAGCCACCACCACCGCGCCGAACACTGGATCGTGGTCGAAGGCACCGCCAAGGTGACCGTCGATGATACGGTGAAACTGATTACCGAAAACCAGTCGGTTTATATTCCGCTGGGGGCCGTGCATCGCATGGAAAACCCGGGCAAGGTGCCGATGGTCTTGATCGAGGTGCAAACCGGTTCTTATCTGGGCGAAGACGATATTATTCGTTATGAAGATGTCTATGCGCGTAGCTGATACGAAGGACAGTAAACCATGACAAACAACATTCAGCTTGGCCCTGATGCCGAAGCAAACCAGCTTATCCGTATCCTCAAAGCCCAAAATCCGGGCGGGGATATTCCTTGTGAAACCCCGATTGCGCCGGGTGTGCGGTTTTCCTTTGATCCAGCTGCCCGTTTTCGCGGTCATCTGCGTCCAGAGGTCGAAGGTGTGTTGTCCTTTCGGGTCGAGCAAATCGAAGGCAGCGGCTGGTTTGCCTTGCATGTGATGCTGGGCGGGGTGGATTTGTCGGATTTCAGCGTGATCGGTTTTGTCTGCAAAAGCGACGCGCCTTCGGCTCTGGCGCTGAAAACCTGTATCCGCTCCGGCAACGAGGCCGGTTTTGTTGATTGTTTCTTTGACAAACATGTGGTGGCTTACGGGGAAACCAGCACCCATCTGGATGTGATTGACCTGTCCCAAAACCCCGATCTGCCGCGACAGGCACCCTGGCGTGATTTTGTGATGTTCTTTCCCAATGACAAACCGATTGATCTGACCTTGCGCGATTTGCGCTTCTTTATCGTTTGATATTGCAGCGCTGATGCAACTCTCTGTGGTGATCCCGGTCTATAACGACCCCGAAGGCCTGCACCGTTTATTGGCGCAGATCGCGGGGTTGGGGGTGTTTTCACAGGTGGTTGTGGTGGATGACGCCTCGTCCGTGTCCTGCCGTCCCAAAGACATCGGCATTGATCCGGCGACCTATCCGGTGGCGTTGAAATATCAACGGCTCCGCAAAAACCGCGGGGCCGGTTATGCCCGTAATCAGGGCCTGAAACTGGTGAGCAGCAGCCATGTGCTGTTTTTTGACTCCGATGATCTGTTCACCGATGGCATAGCCTCTCTGGTGGCGGATTTGCAGGACCGGAGTTTTGATTTTTGCATTTTCAAACATGTGGACAGCCGGGTTCATGCCAAAGGCGGGTACGGGTTGCTCGACAGTGACGAAGCCTGCTGGCAAGCAGCTGGCGCCATTGGCATGCTGGGCCGCCTGACGCCACAAGGCGCAACAGAGCTGTGCCGTGTGGCGGCCTATCCCTGGAATAAAATCTATCGCACCGGTTTTTTGCGCCAGCAGAATATCCGCTGCACCGAAATCAGCATTCACAATGATATCGAAATCCACTGGATGAGCTTTCTTCGGGCACAGACCATTCTGTTTAGCGACCGTATTTGTTGTGAACATTTTGTCGCCAAGGGCCAAAGCCGGCTAACCAATAAAACCGGTCGTGAACGGTTCGAGGTGCTGCAGGCCCTGGCGGCTGTGCAACGGGAATTTACAACGAACCCGGATGACTTGCCATTTTTGGAGGCCTTTGTGGCGTTTTATATGGGGCTGTTTGGCTGGATCACCCAACAGCTGGACCCGTCCCTGCATGAGGATTTCCACCATGAAGTCCGTCAGTTCTTGCGCGCGGAACTGTCGCCGGATTTATTCACTCTGGCCACAGGGCGCAATCCGGTTTTGGGGCGCCGGATTATTGATCTTCTGCGGGGGCTGCCCCTATGAGCATTTCTTTTATTATCACCAGCTATAATATTGATCCCTTTATCGAGAAATGTCTGCAAACCGTGCTGGCTTGTGCGCAGGCCGGTGATGAAATCATCATTATCGATGATGGCTCCAAGGATCAGACACCGGCGATGATCCGTGCCTTTGCCAAGAGTGAATTGCCCGAGGGGGTGTCCGTGGTGCCGGTGTTATTGGGGGCCAATACCTTTGGTGGCGTGGGGATTGCCGCCAATATCGGTCTGGACCATGCTTGCAAGGACACTGTGTTCTTTGTGGATGGGGATGACTGGCTGAATCCGGAAGGCTTCAAGCGCTGTCGCGATGTTTTTGAGGCGCGTAATGTGGATTTCCTGCTGACCAACTATCAGGTTTATGATCAGGAGAGCGATGCCTGTACGGCACCGGCTGATCAGGAGCGTTGGGCCAAAATCAGGTCGGGATTATCACAGGCAGAGCGCCTTGATCTGGTGCTGTCATTCATTGCGGTGCCCTGGCGCAAATTTTACCGTCGGAGTTTTTTGCAAAAAGCCGGTTTACGCTTTCCCGAAGGGGATTTCTTTTTCGAGGATAACCCCTTTCACTGGGAGGTCTGCCGCAAAGCGCAAAGCTTCAGTTTTTTCAATCAGGTGATCTGTTATCATCGGGTTAATCGCCCGGGCCAGACCATGGAATCCACAGGGGCGGAACTGCTGGCGTTTTTCACCCATTATGAAACCATCATTGCGCCTCTGGCTGCTGGTGATATCCCGTTGCGCACAGCTGCCATGCGGTGGCTGGTGAACAATATGTCTTGGCATCTGAATCGGCTGCATCCGGATACCTTGCGCTCATGGGGACAGCGGGCCATGGGTTGTCTGCAGGATTTTGATGATATTCTCTGGGAACGTTTTATTGCTCCCAAGTATGCCGGCCAGCCTATTGCCAATGTTTGCGAGGATTTACGCGCCGGTGATTTACACGCGTTTTTGCAGGACCGGAATCTGGCGGCATTATCCGAGCAAATGACACAGTTACAAAATGATATGCGGCGTTTGGAGCATCACCAGCAAAGCTTGCGTGATTTGACGGAATCCCAATGTAATGCACAGGAATATGCCGCCTTTCTGGCGCTCTATAAAGAGTCTTGAAACAAAATGGCAGGTTTGGGCCAACAGACGGGGTAGATCATGAATTTCAACAACCTGCGTAAAGCCTACAAAGATTTGAAATCTTTGCTGATGAAATACAAAAATGTATCTGCTCCGTTATCAGCAACAGATATGGTGTTGTTGTGCAAGGCATTTGATAAAGTTCAGGAAATCAGCGATCACAGCGCCATTATCCATGTCTATGAGACCCTGCAGAAATCCGGAGCCCTGGCCTATCCACCACGCCATGATCCACAGGATTTCCCGCTTTATATGGCATGGTTACGTGCCCGGCTTAAAGTTGTTGAATACACACAGGGTTTGCGCCTTCTGGAGCAGGCGCAAGACTGGTTCCCCGAAAACACAGCCCTGCATGAACTGCGGGTGTTTTATTTATGGTTCCATGACCGGCCCCACCTGGATCGTTGGCTTGGCGAACAGGAAATACCCGCACCCCTGCCTGAAAACCTTTTGGTTGTGTATGGGGAATACCTGATCCGAACGGGTCGGGAAGAAGAAGCCCGTGCATTGGCGTTTTTGGCAAATGTAGAGCCGCGACGCCGACAGGATCTGGCGTTGCTTATGGTCAATAGCCTAAGTGCCCCGACGGATAAATTGCTGTGGTTCAACCGGTTTTTACAAGCACAGGACATGTCTGCTTTGGCATTGAAACCGGGCCAGACGCAGTTCAGTATCGACAGCTTGCAAGGCACGGCTCCCCCCCGCCCCGGGCAAGGGGATTTGCCTTTGATTAGCGTGATTACAACGGCCTATAACTGTGCGGAATATCTGGAAACATCGGCAAGGTCCATTCTGAACCAGTCTTGGCAAAATCTCGAATTATTGCTGGTGGATGATTGCTCGGACCAGGCAACGCAGGAAAAAATTCGTGAGCTTGCGGCAAGTGATCCACGGATTGTGCCGATTTTCCGTTCTGAAAACGGCGGCACCTATATCGCAAAATCCGAGGCCATGGCGCGTGCGCGCGGAAAATTTGTGATTTTCCATGATGCGGATGACTGGGCGCATCCGGATAAGCTCTGGGAGGAAGCCCACGCTTTGCAAGCCCAGCCGGAACTGGTTTGCTGGTGTTCCGGCTGGGCGCGTATTGATGAAAACAGCCAGTTTGTGATGCAGCTTTCGGGGAAATATGCCCATCCGAACCCGGCAGGCACGCTGTTGCGTCACCCGCAGGTGTTTGACCGCTTAGGCGGCTTTGATCCGGTGCGGACCGGTGCGGATAGCGCCTATAAACGCCGCATCCAGTTGGAATTCGGCCCACGCTCCCTGCGTACGAACCCCAAGGTTCTGGTGCTTGGGCGCCACCACAGTAATTCACTGACACAGGTCGGGGCGATGTCCATGTCCCATTTTGGCTGGTCCCCAAGCCGGGCTTTGTATCGCGGCAACTGGGTCGAGGCTCTTGTGATGCGGGACAAGAAACATTGGTCTCCCTTGGGAATGCGCAAAACGCCCATCAAAATCCCCTATCAGGCAGAAGATGTCTTGAGCTTTGATCCGATGCGCCGGTTGGGGCTGTCCCAACAATTCGAGGATTTCCTGCTGATTATTCAGGGCCGGATGTCGGATCGTCATTTAACCCAGATACATCGTCTGGTTCTGGCATTGCACCAGACCGGCTATCGTGTCGGGGTGTATTTTGAAGATCGCATCTGGGCCGATGAAACATGGCAGGGACGGCAGTTTCAGGAATTGAACCACATTCATTATTATGGAGACCTCGGGGCCATCCGTGCCAAGATCTGTCTCTTGGTAAAGACCGATCCTGCCGGCAGCCATTTTCATGTCATAACACGGGACCGCATAGAGATAGACAGCCATAGCTTTGCCCATCCGGTTTCCGGACCCGGGCCCGCCAGCAGCCCGCCTGAGGCCCTGTTCCTGATGTCTCCCGATATCAATAAAATCCTGCCGGAGTTTCAGGCCGTGGGGCCTGAGAAACTGATTATACTGACTGCTGCAAAATATCCGGGCGCGCGGGAAATCAGGGGGCTGAATTTCAGTTTCCAGCTTGTTGCTGCCCCGATACGGGAGCGTGAAAATTGTGTGGCGGTATGCGGGGAGGGCTGGGGCGATGAAACCCGTTTTGAGGCTTTGATGCTGGCACGTTTATTGGGGCGCAAGTGTCTTCAGTCCGATAAAACCCTGGCGCAAATTGACCTTGCCAATACCGCTGCTCTGCAAGAACTGGTACCACAACAAGACACGTGGCCAATCAAGGGTGAAGACTATGTACGCATGTTGGCGCAGCGCTTGTCAAAGCATCTGGCCATGCAACCGGCACTGGATCTTGAATGGGAGGTGGCACTGCCGGAAACCGGGTTATGAGGCCATAAACGGGCTATAATCAATGCCCAGCGACTCGAGGCTCTCGGCCCAGTATTTACCCAAAAGCCGGTCGAATTCCGGAACATAGGTTTCCTTTCCGGCATTGGGCAAGGGCGTAAATTCGCCAAAGATAATCCGGTTGGGGGCTGCATATAAATCGACCCGCATAAAGGACACTTCGGAAGCTTTCATCAATCGATCGGAAATTTCGATCAGACGCGGAAAATTCTTGGGGGCCTCCAGAGTGATTTCCGGATTTGATTTAATCCGTTCCCGAATGAGCCCAAGCTTGTTTCCATCGGCATCGTAAAATTCAAAGGCCCATTTATCCTTGGGCAGATGCATCGGCGCATAGCGTTGCATCACAATCGGAGAGCCGCCCTGAAAACCGTAAACCTTGTAATCCAGCGGCACACCATAGCCAAAACTGTCGCGCACATACTCTTCAAGGATCACTTGCTTGGACATGGTATAGTTTTTAGACCGCGCCAATCGGCGTTCATAGTCTGCGATAACAACTTCCCGGCTTTTGTAGGCTCTTTTGTGCATCCGGCAGAAGAAACTGCCATCAGGGCGTTTTTTCAAAATATAGACCCCGTAAGAGCTATGCCCATGCAGAGGTTTAATCACAGAAATACCGGGCAAAAAGCCACTCATTGCATCGGCAACACTGTCATAGACATGGTAATTCACACAGCTAACCCCCTGTTTCGCAGCAAAAGCATAGCCGTGATCTTTTTTGTTGATGTCTTTGAGGGTTTCCGTTTCCCGAACAATCGCATCCTGCAGGTTCTTCAGCTTGGGGTACTGGTTCCAAAGGGTCATTCGGGCCTGTAAAAGAGCGTGATAGCTGGGCGTTGTCATGGTTGCTTACTTTCCAATGCTGAAATTTGCTTTTGCAAATTATCTTTGCGCGCCAGCATGTCTTGTTGGTCGCTGTACAGTTCCGCCAGAATATCCGGCATTCTCAAGAGAGCCTGCACCTGCACCAGTTTTGCTTGCCCCCCGGTTTCCCCCTTATGCAACAACAAAGCGGTTTCTGCCAGCAGGGTTTTAGCCTTCGCCAAACGGAGTTCCTGTTGATAGCGGGCAATGACATAGGCAAACTGTTTGGAAAAACCGGATTCCCCGTTCAGGTTATACACATTGGCAGGGGCATCATAATGATGCCAGTCCGGTTCCAGATCTTGCGGTGCAATATCGGGATGGCGCTGGCACAGCATTGCATTGCTCTGCTGAAACCGTGCCTGAATTTTCCGGGCCATTTCCATCCCGATTTGTAAACGTTCCCCTTTGGGTTGCTGGTCCAGAAACAGACTCTTGTGCAGGGGTTTTACAGATGCAGCAGCATCCCCCAAAGCATTGACAAGCGCCATTGTTTGCCAGCCCAAAGCCTCGTTTGTGCGCAACGGGGCCGTTGTCCCGTCCCGGCAGGCACCAAGGTGTGTAATCAGGGTCTGCGCCATGTCTGGCTGCTTGCGAAACGGGATGATTTTCAGGTTTTCAATGCCAAAAACATCGGCCCATTTTTTGGTGATGGAATTGTAATTGAAATAGGCACTCTGGTCACTAACGGCAGGGCGGGTCAGGATCTGCGGCGTTACCGCCCGCCCCATTCGCGCCCTTTGTGAAGCCCCCGAAACCAGAAGATCCACCTGTGGGCGGAGATGGAGGAAGACTGTGATTTCAGCAAAATAAGGCTGTAAAAAATCCCTGACTTGCTGAATCATTTCCGGTTTTGTGATGTTTGAAAACAAATGTTCGCTGGAAATAACCCAGTGGCGGGCCTGATCGTGTTGCGCAATCTCCTGACCAAATTTCTCTGCCAACTGCCGGCGAAAATCTGCGTGGTCTTGCGGAGTGTTGATCCCGAAATGGGCAAAACTGCGGTTGGCCCTATTCGGGTTTTGCGCATAAACCGCCAAAGCACGATGGGAGTATTCCCCCAAAGAACGTGAATAGATAATACCCTGACCGCGCAAAACATCGCGGTTTTGGCTAAACCAGCGTTGACAACTGGTGGTGCCGGTTTTGGGGGTACCGATATGCAAAGCCAGTTTCATGGCTGTGTTACCTTTGGCGGCAAACAGTCATCCAGCAGAAATTCAATCGTGGAATCAAAGCGCAGATTGGCAATATCGCGGGCATATTCCTGTTTGAGATGTGCAATTTCTTCGGCTGTCCATGGCTGAAATCCGGGATATTCCGCCCCTTTGGGAAACTGCTTTACCGCGGCACGCTGTTGGGCGCGTTCAACGCCCCCCTGTCTGTGCAACTCCATCAAGGTATCAATGGCCCGTTGTGAAAATCCCGGACGTTCGACCCCTTCTTTCAAGGTAAATTCTGCGGCAGGAATGCCGGTGATTTCCGACAAAAGCCGTGTTTCATTCCCCCATAACGCCTCATAGGGATACACCCGCATCCGTGCCCCGGGAAATGCATGTTGCAGGGCCTTCACCCAAGGGTACCAACGCAAATTGCCAAGCGGCGTGCGCAAAAACTCGCGAAAGGGCTTGAACGGATTAGCCTTGAGGGTTTCACAATAGAGCGACGGCAGATAACCATGAAACGAGCGGATGCCCAGAACAAGAACCGGTTGGTGAAATTCCAGGTGCGCTGCCATCTTTAGCGCACGCTCGGGACCGGAGATATAAACACCTTCCCGCTGGCTTACATGTTGCACAAGTGCCGGAATGTTTTCATCAAACACCAAATTCACCCCTGCTGCATCCGGCCGGAATTCATTGGGTGCAGCAACCCCACCGCCATTATTCAACAGCGGGCGGGTGTATTTCGTTCGAAAACTATCCAGCGGCATGTAGTGGACATTCCATGCCTGCAAGGCCGATGCCGAGCGGTCCAGACTTTTTTGCAGAAAGGTCGTGCCGGTTTTATGCGCCCCCAGCCAGAAAATATTCTGCGCCACGATGCCTACTCCACCCAGCTGTCGGCGCACATTTCGGCCAGACCATATTTCGTTTCAAACCCCAGAACCTCTTTGGCATGGGTCACATCCGCATAACAGCGTGCCACATCACCGGCGCGGCGTGGCACCATTTCATAGGGAATCGGGCGCCCGCAGGCTTTGGCAAAAGCCTCGATCATTTCCAGAACCGAATAACCCCGGCCCGTGCCCAGATTCACCGTATGGCTCTGGTCGGTGTTGATCAGGGCTTCCAGCGCCAGCACATGGCCCCGTGCCAGATCCTCCACATGGATATAATCACGCATGCCGGTGCCATCGGGGGTGTCGTAATCATTGCCAAAGACCGACAATTGTTTGCGCGTGCCATGGGCAACCTCGAGCAAGCGGGGCATCAGGTTTTCCGGCGGTTGGGTAGTGTTTTCCGGGCTAAGGCGCAGCAGGCCGGATTTATGCAGACCGACCGGATTGAAATAGCGCAAAATGCTGATGGCCCATTCGGGGTGCGCGACCTGCATCTGGCCGAGCATCTGTTCGCCAACCAGCTTGGACAGGCCATAAGGATTGGTGGCGCTCAGCGGGGCGGTTTCGGGGATCGGCTGCACAGGGCTGTCACCGTAAACGGTAGCCGAGGAGGAAAACACAATCCGGGTCACACCGTGGTTTTCCATCGCTCCCAGCAGATTGATCAACCCGCCCATGTTATTGTTGAAATAGGCCTGCGGGCGTGCCACGGAATCACCCACCGCCTTATAGGCTGCAAAATGCACCACTGCGGCAAAATCATGTGCTTTGAACACATCATCCAGCGCCTTCTGATCCAGCAGATCGCATTCATGGCACAGGCAGGCCTTGCCCGTCAGCTGTGCCAGACGCGCCGGTGTATCGTGGTCCGCATTGGAGAAATTATCCAGAATAACCGGTGTAAAGCCGGCTTTCGCCAGCGCAACATAAGTATGCGCACCAATATATCCGGCTCCACCGGTAAGGAGTATTTTGTCTGTCATGAGAGGGTTTTAGCGCCTAATAGGAAGGGGGACCAGAGGAGGGCTACAGTTTTGTGCGGGTGCGCTGGTTGAGCAGCCGTTGAAACACGAACAAGATGGTTTGCCAGATAATATACAGCTCGATACCAAAGCCCATGCGCCGGATATATTCCAGATCCCATTTCAGCTTTTTCGAGGTGCCGACAATATCGCTGGTATAGCCATATTTCAGTTGTGCCAGACCGGTAATTCCCGGGCGTACCTGTTGACGCAGGGCATAACCGGGAATGCCCGCCACGTATTCGTTGTAAAATTTCACTTGTTCGGGACGCGGGCCAACCATGCTCATTTGCCCCGCCAGAACATTTAAGATCTGGGGCAACTCGTCAATGCGTGTCCGGCGCAAAAAACACCCCATCTGGTTGATACGGTCGGCCTCGTCATCGGCAAAACGGCTCTCGTCCCGGGTGCCGGCCATGGTGCGAAATTTCAAAATCCTGAACATTTGCTGATCTTTGCCCACCCGCTTTTGATGGTAAAACAAAGGCCCCGGATTGAAAAAGCGGTTCAGCAGCAACAAGATTGCCGCGATCACCAGAAAAACAGGGAGCAATAAAACAGCAAACCCCAAATCGATCGCCCGCTTTGAGAACAGGAAAACGCGGCTCGGAGAAGAGGAATCAACCCCACTTGCGGCGATCATTTCCGCATCAAGAAAATCAGAGCTAAATTTTTCGACAGTCAAAAAAACAGCCTCACTGTTACACCGTTTCAATATAGTTTCAGCGCAGAATATTGTCTGTGCCAATTATCACGTTTGCCTGTCCATGCAATCCTTCTACGGGATTATTAGATGTAGATTATGCTCAAAAATGGTTTTCTGTATAAAATTACCTCGATAGTTTAGTATAGGCACAGGCATAATATTCGCAACCACCTAAACCGCAAGGGAAATGTCGGTCATGGATTACAACCGGTGACTTTTCGCCGATATGCTGATTCTATCCGGAAATCACTGATTGCAAATCAAAAATAGGCAACAGCACTGACAACACAATTGCCAGCACCATGGCCCCGACCAGCATCATCAAAACCGGATCCAGCAGCGCGGCAAAGCGTTTGCGTTCATTCCCAAGCCAGGTTTCCACCAGTGTTGCGGCCCGTTCGCTCATGCGGGCCAAACGGGCGGAGGCCTCTCCTGCGCTGATCAACTGGCGGGCAACCGGAGGAATAACGCTCAGCCGTAGCAAGGCATCCGACAGCGTTTCTCCAGAGCGGATTGCCTCGCAGACCTGATCGGCTTCGGTCTTGAAGCGGGCAATCACCAGCACATCCCCCGCACTGATGGCGGCATCCAGAATGGTTTGGCGACTGGCAATAATCAAGGCCAGCGTGCGCAGGTATTGCGCAGCGGTTGCCAGCCGGATCAAACGCCCCGCCAGCGGCAAGCGTAATAAAAACCCATCCCAGCGATTGCGAAATCGCGGGCGGCGCAACGCCAGCACAAAAGCCAGAACAGCCAGGCCAAGCCCCAGGGTCAACCCGATCCAATGCGCGCCGATCCAATCGGTGATGCCCAGCATAATACGGGTTAAATCCGGCAGCGGGCGGCCCGAAACCTCGAACATGGCCACAATTTCCGGGGCAACCGTGGTCACCAGAATTGCACAAACCAACAGGGACACAGCCGCCACAAAGGCCGGATAAATAAGCGCGGTGGCAATTTGCGCGCGATCCGATCCCGCGTTTTCCAGATAGGTCGCCAATTCCTCAAACACCACCGCCAGATCACCGGTGGTTTCCCCCGCCCGCACCGCTGCCAGATAAAACCGGGGCAATCCGGGATCCGCTCCGGCCAGGGCATCCGACAGGGACTGCCCTTGCAGCACCGCGGCCTTGGCATCGGCGGCAACCCCTTCAAGGCTGGCATGGGTGCCCGAACTGCGCACGGCCTCAAGGGCGGCATCGCTGGGCAGATCCGCCGCCAGCAGCACCGCCATCTGACGGGTGAAAATACTGCGAAGATCACTGTTCAGACGGCCGCGCCTCAGGCCGCGGTGCCGGCTTGCGTCTTTGGCGGTGATGCTTTCGGCGAACAACCCCCTGGCGCGCAATAACTCACCGGCATGGGTTTCGGTTTCGGCAATGATCACCCCTTTTCTGGCGCGTCCCTCTGGCGAATAGGCCCGATAGCGATAGGCCTTCATGCCCCGTCCCCAAGCACACGCAGGGTTTCCCCGAGCGTGGTTTGCCCCTGCGCCACCGCCAGCAAGCCTTGTCCCAGCAGGGTTGATTCCGCCGCCAATGCCTGTGCCTTGAGCTGTTGTTCAGAGGCTCCCTGATCAATGGCACTGCGCAGGGTTTCGGTGATCTCGACAATCTCAAACACCCCGACCCGACCCGCATAGCCGCTGTTGTTGCATTGCTCACAGCCGTCGGCCTGAAAAACGGTTTTGGGCGGGGTCATGTTCTGATCCTGAAACAGGGTCTGCTCTGTGAGGGTGAGCGGGTGTTCCTTGCGGCAATGGATACAAAGGCGCCGCAACAGCCGCTGGGCTATGATGCCGCGCAGGGTTGCCGCAATCAGGAAATCATCGACCCCCAGATCCCGCAACCGGATGATCGTGCCCACCGAGCCATTGGCATGCAGCGAGGAAAATACCAAATGCCCCGTCAGGGCGGCCTGGGCGGCAACACCGGCGGTTTCGGTGTCACGAATTTCGCCTACCAGAATAACATCCGGATCCTGCCGTAACGTGGCGCGCAAACCGGCGGCGAAACTCATGCCGATGTCACTGTTGATCTGGCTCTGGGAGACCCCCTGCAAATCATATTCAATCGGGTCTTCGACGGTCACGATATTGCGTTCTTCGCGGTTGGCCAGTCGCAACAGGGAATAAAGCGTGGTGGTTTTGCCGCTACCGGTGGGACCGGTGGCCAGAATGATCCCGTTGGGCAGAGCGGACAGCCGCGCCAGCAAGGTGATATGTTCGGGCTTCAGGCCCAGATCCTCCAGCGGCATCAAACCGGCAGAGCGGTCCAGCACCCGCAACACCACCCGTTCACCATAAT